>NZ_LVWH01000186.1:0-45303 GCF_001909045.1 Paenibacillus sp. P3E
GTGTAGGTGCAGCCGACTTTTTTTGTATAATCACAAAGAGATTTTGTGCACCTTGGCAACATATCCCGGTTCTCCACCAAAGATTGATGGATGTGTAGCAGCATCACGATCAAAGTAGACATTTATTTGAATTTCATTGCCAACTTGTGTAATAGGAGAGACTCGAAAAGACCTACCAAAGTTTCCTGTTCTTTCGTATCCCCAACAAGCTAGCAGTCTCTCTTAACGACTTTCTAACATCTGTCTGTCCAAATACGGTCTGTTGACCTGCTGGAGACCCAATGTTCTTGCCAAATGACGACGCCTATAGAGGAAAGCTTGGAGAGCAGTGAAATCCTGTTGAATATTCTGGCTTTGGTGGACCGGAGAGTTGGGGAGAAGCGGATTTTGAGTATGGTAGAGAAGATGGAGTTGAAGCATCCGGTTGTGCGGTGGTTTTATGAGCTAAGGCGGGGGGCGTTGTGAGAGATGATGCCTGGGAATGATCCCCTCTCTTCACTGAGAGGGTTTTTCTGTTTGTCTAGGCTAGGAATGGCTGGCACATCTTTTCGGCAACTATAATTGAATAATTTGCAATAGGACGGAAATTCCAGCATATGGTACGATGGGAACGAAGTTTAATTGGAGGTTGTGACTATACAATGATTGATTTTATCAAAAATAAGAGTATGCAGGCATTTCACGATGGAGGGAGAGGCAAATGGATGGAATACACTCTCATCATTGTAATCTGAATATATGGGCTCATCTACCTGATGAAGTATGGAATAAAGTTGCTAATATATATGAGCTTATGCCTGGTTGGAAAGGGTACACAGATGGAATTCCACACTGGTTTGGGCAGGAAGATGATGATGTTTTTATTCAGGCATCCGTTGAGCCGAGCGGATTATCATTTTATGCACAGATGAATAAGAGTGAATGGGATTCTTGGATAGAACGGTTCAAATCAGAAGCAACAAAAGCATTAGGGTTTAATATTGGTGAACCTGAGGATGGGTTTCATTAGGTAATAGATGAGTATACAGAGGCACTTGGAGATTAAGCGGCCGGGATTGGAGAAATCCGTGTGAAAATAGAAAAAGACGCAAAAAGATCGAGGATCGGCTGAATGGGGAAGGGCACCAGCCCGGAGCCAACAAGCCTTTCCTTTTTTTTGATATGAAGGGGGATTACTATGTCCTGGAGCAGGTAGTTAAAATTCAAAGGAGATTATGGAGACAAATTGCAGTCTTCCGATAGAGTTGAATGGGTGTGTATAATAGTGAGGGATAACAAGCAGGCAGATTATACTGAACGATTCAACAACCATCGGAGGGGAATATGAAGAAGCTACTGTCTCACCAATCCCTCTTGAAGAAATTCCAGGCGGTTCAATCTTTGGCGTTCAGACAGAATATGCCGCTTCGGAGGAAGATTCTAATCAGTAACATCCTTATTGTTCTACTGGCTCTGGTGATATTCGTTCTAAGTATTCATAGAATTGTCTTTAATCAGACGCTCGATAGAACTTCGGCCAGTTCGCAGCAGGAAGTGAAGCTGGTAAGCCAGTCTATGAAGACCGTATTCCAATCGGTTCAGAACTTCTCGAAATTTGCTCTGATTAACCAGGATACACAGAATGTGCTTAGCCGGGATACCAGAGCAGACGGGGATGTCTCGGCGCTGAAGTCCATACATAACACGCTGGCTGCAATGCTGGAGACAGAGCCTAACATCGACTCGGTCATTATCGAATCGATCGGGGGCGATCTCTACTATACCTCCAACCTGACCGGTGTGACTTCGCAGAGTCTCGCCATCTATCCCAAAGATAAGATTGATGCGGCAAAAGGCGGTGCGGTCTGGGTAGATACGCTGAAGCCTTCATTTCTGTCGGGGATGACTGCTAAGCATATGATTAGTGTGTGCAGAGTCATTATGAGCATGGAGAAGGGGACGCCGATCGGTTATATTTATGTCAATATTGACGAACGGACGCTCGCCCGGCTGTACCATGATGAACAGGATAATCAGAATCCTACCCTGGTCATCAACCAAGAGGGAGTGGTGATCTCCGCATATGAAGCTGCACTCGTCAGCCGCACCGTTGAGGATCAGTCGCTTGCCCGGTGGGTGAAGTCGGCATCGGGAGGAAGCCGGACCGAGCGGGTGGGAGACAAGCGTTATCTGGTATCCTTACAAAGGCTTGATCCCTATGGCTGGAAGGTAATCCACCTTGTCCCCACTTCGGAATTGACGAGCGGGTATTGGAAGATCGCCTTGTCTATAGCCGTTTTCGGGCTGATCAGCATGCTGTCCGCCATGGTCCTGTCGGTTGTATTCGCGCGCCGGCTGACCCGGCCCCTTAGCGAGCTCAGTGAGGTGATTGTTGAGGTGGGAGCCGGGAATTTCGAGAGACGCGCATCTGCCGGCAGCCAGGATGAAATAGGCAGGCTGGGTGCGACATTTAATGAAATGGTCGAGCATATTCAGGACTTGATGCTAACCATTGAAACGGAAGAGAAGACCAAGCGGTTGTTGGAGCTGAGGCTGCTGTATTCGCAGATCAAACCGCATTTTCTATATAATACACTGGACACGATTCGTGCGATGGCTGTGATGACGAATGCTAAGGAGATTAGCAGTATCTTGAAGGCGCTTGGGGAGTTCTACCGGATTTCACTTAGCAACGGACAGGAATTGATTGCGGCTGCACAGGAGAAGAAGCATCTGGAGAGCTATCTCTACATTCAGCAGATCCGCTTCAAAAAGCTGAATTACCGGATTTCATTTGAACCGGGAATCGAGTCCTGCCAAGTACCCACGATGCTGCTGCAGCCTCTGGTCGAGAATGCGATTCACCATGGAATCAGAGGGATGCCGGACGGAGGTTTATGTGAGATTACCGGCTCTATGGAAAGTTCGGGAGAGGAGCGTATTCTGTGCTTTATAGTCCGTGACAACGGCAAAGGCATGAGTGAAGAGGAACAGCGGCAGATCTGGTTAAGTTCCAGTGAAGAAGGGGAGTACAGCTTCGGACTTAAGAATATCCAGGACCGGATTCAGCTGAGATTCGGCGAAGCTTATGGTATCGTCCTGTCGTCTGAACCGGGACATGGAGTAGAAGTGAAGGTACGGTTGCCGCTGATTATGCAAGCGGACGAGCAGGGGAGGGGATAGCTGAATGAGAACTACAGCGCCGGCAGCACGCGTCCTGATCGTAGATGACGAATATTATTTCAGGCAGCTGCTGATCCATTTGATAGACTGGACTTCTGCCGGTTTCGAAGTGGTTGCAGAGGCGGAGGACGGTTCGGAAGCCTTGAGGATCATGGAGGAACAGCCGATTGATCTGATTATTACAGATATTGAAATGCCGAATATGAACGGGCTCGATTTTGTGAAGGCCGTCCGTGCCTTAGACTCAGCGGCTAAGCTGATTTTCATCACAAGCTATGATAACTTCGCCTATGCCCAGCAGGCTATCTCGCTCGGAGCGGATCATTATTTGCTGAAGCCCGTTGATGAGGAGGCGGTTGAACAGGCGCTTAATACCATCCGTGCGCAGTTGCAGGAGAAATGGGAAGAGGAACGTTACATTAAAAGGTTGAAAATAGAGGCGGGTTACGAGGGGCAGCCGGCCGCGGACCAGACTTCTGAGGATGGAGGACGCCAGGGCAGCGGGAAACGGCTGATCCATAAAGCGGCTGCGTATGTGACTGCACATTATGCCGAGGATACCTTATCGCTTCAGAGCACAGCGAGTGCCCTCTTCGTGAATCCGAGCTACTTAAGTCATGTCTTCAAGAAGGAGACCAACGAGTCTTTCGTGGAGTATATGACGAATATCCGTCTGGGCAAAGCCATGGAGCTGTTGCGCCAGGGGGCGGCCACCGAGGATGCTTCAGTTCCCAAGGTAGCAACGATTGCCCATCAGGTCGGCTACAGAGATCCGTTCTATTTCAGCAAATGCTTCAAGAAGAAGTACGGAATTACCCCGAATAAAGTATACGGAGGGACCTATTCCGGGAAATATTAAGCCATTGCCAGCAGAAGTCCGGTTATTCAACCGGGCTTTTTTGTTGATGCAGAACGGTTATTGTGTAAACCTGATGTTAATCACAAGGAGAAATGTAAAGTACATGTAAAGTAACATGACATACCTAAAAATTTTACTGTCAAAGCCAATATATATCCATTCGAACCTGGCTTCGTACTTGTTAAGATTGTACCTATGGTTCGTATCCGTAAATTGTGAAAGGTGGTCCAAATCAGATGTTTGGTAAAAAGTTTGGGGTTGTTGCAGCATCCGCCGCTCTGGTCAGTGTAGTGCTTACTTCGTGCGGAGGTGCGGAAGCCAATAATGGGGGAACCCAGGGTCAGGAAGCGGCGGCAGCGGATAGTAAGAAATCTGTCACGCTGTGGATTTTCGATGCAGATCCGATGTACCAGTCAGCAGCTGAGGCTACCGCAGCGGAAATGGGTGTTGAACTGAAGTATGAATACATTCAAGATGAGACCTACAAAACCAAACTGAGTGTTGCGCTTGCCGCAAATGAGCTTCCGGATGTATTCCAGCAGCATGCCGGCAAGTCCTACCGCACCCCTGTTCTGCAGTCGAAGACAGTGGCTCCGCTTAACGATACCCTCGATTCCACGGGCCTGGGCGCACAATTCCTGGACAACCAGCTGGTGACGGAAGAGGATGGCAACATCTATTCGGTTCCTTCTAACATTAGTACAACCCTTGTTCTTTACTATAATAAAAAGCTGATAAGCGAACTTGGCGCTGCTGCTCCAGCAACATGGGATGATCTTCAGGCGCTGATTAAAGCTGCAAACGATAAAGGTGTGATTCCCATTGCACTGGGCGGAAAAGAAAGATGGCAAGCGGATCTGCTCTACGATATGCTCGTAGCCCGTGAGGATGTGAACGCCTTCGATGAGGCGATTAACGGACAGGCGAAGTTCACTGATGCGCCATTCGTTGAGGCGGCGAATAAGGTGACCACCCTGGTGAATTCGAATGCCTTCCAGAAAGGCTTCCTCGGCTCTGCTTACCTGGATGCACAAGAGCTGTTCAAGAATGATAAGGCTGCGATGTGGATCGACGGAAGCTTTAACTTCTCCTCCCTGTCTAAGGCAATGGGCGACAATCTGGGCTATATTGCGTTTCCAAAAACGGGGGCAGAGGATGTCCTCAGTGCAACTATCGGCTTCCAGAATGCTGAGGCGCCATACTCCTTGTTCGTGAACAACAGCTCCGCAAATGTGGAGGAAGCGAAGGAATTTGCCATCCGTTTATCTTTGAAGCTTAATGATGAATTTGTCAGAAAGGGTCTCCCTGGGTACGCCAAGAGCGAGGTGAAGTCCGAATCACAGAATAAGGAGCTCTCAGCGTATGCTGCGGATATTAAACAGACTGCCAAAACACAGGCGATGTGGTTCGGTCTGTTGTCAGCAGATGTAGGCCAGGAATACCGTGATCTGACACAAGCATTATATGGCGGGCAGCTCACAGCCGGTGAGTTCACCGCTCAGCTGGAGACGTTGCTGCATGCAGCCAAGTAAGAAGGATTCCTTACACAGTTCCGCTCAAGGCGGCAGCGTTTAATACAATATTCCAGGAAAGTCGATGCAGTCACCAGGACCGCATCGACTTTCTGTAATTGGACAGGTGGGTAAGTGATGGATAAAGCACTCTCTAATAAAAAAATAATTGCTTTGTTTTTATTGCCCGGATTAATCGTTTTTCTGATTTTTTATTTTGTGCCTATTGTGATGACCGCCTACTACAGTCTCCAGGATTGGGATGGCATTAACCCGATGACCTTCATTGGACTGGACAACTACACCAAGATGTTTACGGTGGATAAAAGCTTCTGGCAGGCGGTATGGAATAGCCTTGCTTTCTTGCTGGTAGGCGTGTTTATCCAGCTGCCGGTCTCGTTTGCATTGGCGCTGCTGGTCTCCCGGAAGATGAAGGGACGTAAATGGTTCCGCAATATTTATTTTTTCCCGGTAGTGATGTCAACGACAATGGTCAGCCTGCTGTGGGTCAAAATCTATGATCCGAACATCGGCATGCTGAACACATTGATGGATACCCTTGGACTGGGTGCCTGGACGGGGGCCTGGCTTGGAGATACGAAGACGGCACTGTTGTCCGTCCTGATCGTAACTACCTGGCATTATGTCGGTTACAATATGCTGATCCTGTTCGCCGGGATGCAAGGGATACCGGAGCAGTATTATGAAGCGGCGAAGCTGGACGGAGCGACAGGCTGGAAAGCTGTGCGTCATATTACCTTTCCGCTATTGTCCGATGTGCTGCGGATCTGTATCGTCCTGAATGTGATCTATGCCCTGAAGACGTTCGAAAGTGTGTACGTAATGACTAACGGGGGACCCCTGAATTCAACAACAGTGATTGCGCTGAAAATGTTCCAGGAAGCCTTCCTGAGGCAGAATTTCGGTTATGGCAGTGCGCTTGCGGTATTTATGGTGCTGGAATGCCTCGTGATTTCCTGGGTGCTTAATAAAATATTGACCCAAGAGAAAATTGAATATTAAGGAGGATCGGTCATGCTCAGAAGAACAAAGAATTCAAGCATCTATATCCTGATGATCATTATCGCCGTCCTCCAGCTGTTTCCGCTCTATTGGCTTGTGATCAGTGCATTTAAGGATAATTCGGAGATTATTGGCGGGACCGTCTGGGCGCTTCCTACAGAGTGGCGCTTAAGCAATTTTACAGAGGCGTGGGTCAGTGCCAAGGTGAATCAATACTTTGGGAACAGTGTGATTGTCACGCTGGTTACACTCTTGTTTGTGCTGCTGTTTGCTTCGATGATGGCGTATGCGTTAACACGGATGAAATTCAAATATAACAGTCTCATATTGTTCATGCTTCTGATGGGCGTGATGGTTCCGATTCATGCTACGCTAATTCCGCTCTTCATGATACTCAAGAATCTGGGGATTCTTAGCTCAAGATTATCCATTATTCTGCCGTATATCGCGGTGAATTTGCCTATTGGCGTATACATGCTGTCGGCTTTTCTGCGGACCATGCCGAAGGAGCTGGAAGAAGCCGCATTTATGGACGGCTGCGGGGTGGTGAAGTCCTTCTTCAAGGTAGTGCTGCCGCTACTCAAGCCGCCGCTTGCTTCGGTAGCGATCTTCGTCTTCCTGGCGGTGTGGAATGAGCTGTTGATGGCGGCCACCTTCATTCAAAAGCAAGAGCTGAGGACGTTACCGCTGGGCCTGATGAATTTCAGCGGTCAATACAGCATCAGCTGGGGACCGCTGGCAGCAGCTATGGTCATATCCACACTGCCCATTCTGCTGGCTTACGTGCTGTTCAGTGAGCAGATGGAGAAGAGTTTTACCGCAGGGGCAATTCTGAAGTAATTAGGGCGAAAGAAGGAAGAAGGATGAAGGGATGACTATACAGGCTGGTACCAGCACACTATTGAATATCGTAATGATCGCCACCTCGGATCTTCACGGAAATCTGTGGGGTTACCGGTATGAAGACGGCCACGAGACAACGAATGACGGGATGGCCAGAGTCGCCGCCTATGTCAGGGAAGTCAGAGACAGCGGAGCGGAAGTCATCCTCATCGATAACGGTGACGTGTTCCAGGGGAATATGCTGACTGATGATATCTACAATAAGCGGCCGGATGGCATACATCCGGTCTCGGCGGCGCTGAATGCAATGGGTTATGCGGCCATGACCCTCGGCAACCATGAATTTAATTTCGGGCTTGGCTTGATCGAGAAGTTCAGGCAGGAACTGGAGTTCCCTGTGCTCGCTGCGAATGCCGCGTATCACAGCGGAGAACGGTTCGCAGAGCCGTATACGCTAATGGAGATCCAAGGCGTCAGGATCGCAGTGATCGGACTGACTAATCCTAATATTCCGCGCTGGGACGCCGGGAAGGTGGATGCGCTGCACTTTGGCCCCATGGCTGAAACGGCGCAGCAGATTACCGCCTCCCTGAGGGCTGAAGGCAAGGCCGACATTATTGTGATCAGCGCTCATGCGGGAATGGTGGCCGAGTTCGATGAAGAAGGCGGCTCGGATTCCGCTGAACGCATTACGAAGCTGGTTCCTGAGGCAGATGTGCTGCTCGTCGGGCATATGCATATTACCGTTAAGGAACGGATCGGGGATACCGTTATTGGAGGGCCTCGCGACCGGGGACGGGAGGTAGTCCGCTTCGATCTGACGGTTCAGCTGGAGGGTGCAAAGCCCCAGGTGGTGAACAAGGAAGTCTCGATTGTGGATATGGCCGGCTGGGAACCGGACCCGGAATTCCAGAAGCTGGTTGCAGAAGCGCATGAAGAGACGATGACCTTCAGCGGCCAGGGAGGCGGAGACTCCTCTTCAGAAGCAACCGGCAGCCTCTTGGGTTATGCGGCCGCCGACTTCCAGCCGCAGGCCGGGATGGGCGGAGTACCGGCAGGAAGATTGCGGGATACAGCGGTCATTACGCTGATTCAGAAGACGATGCTGCAGGCCAGCGGGGCGGATGTTGCCGCCACAAGCCTGTTCGCAGATACGGCGGATTTGAAGCAGGGGCCGTTAACGTACGCTGATGTGTACCGCATCTATCCATTCGACAATGTGCTGTACGTTGTGACGGTAACCGGCAAAGAGCTTAGAGCCTATATGGAAGTCTCGGCCACGCATTTCAACCAGTGGCAGCCGGGTGATCGTGAGATCACTGCCAATCCTGAGGTGCCCAGTTACCTCTATGACATGTTCGCCGGGATCGATTATCAGATCGATCTGTCACAACCAGCCGGTCACCGGATCATCAATGTGCTCTACCAAGGCCAACCCCTTGCCGATACGCAGCAGCTGCAGCTTGCCGTCAACAATTACCGCTACAGCAGCTTATTGAAGGCGTCCAAATTAGTTAGCAGGGCCAAACATTGGGAGTCGTCCTGCAGCGTCCGGGATATGCTGGTCAGCTACATCAAGGAACAGGGGACGTTATCGCCGGAAGTCGATAATAATTGGTCGATTGTGGGGGGAGGGTAGCCCTATAGAGAAGTACCAAGAGAGCAGTGATAGGGTATTGAATGGGCTTCTGATTAACAGGAGCCCTTTTCTGCGTGGTATTAGGAATTTCGTGGATTTACATTGAGGATTGGGCTATCAATTCCGCGATGAAAGGGACTGGAAGCAATTCCTTGGTCCTAAAGATCTGGCTCTCTCTATCTATTTGGAGTTGAGCGAACTGTTGGAACTCTTCCAATGGAAGAACAGCCAGCAGGCCATAGAGCAAAATTATTCCGAGATGCAGGACGAAATCGCTGATATTCTCATCTACACGCTAACGCTCGTTCAGACCGATAACGACCCTTTGTTGCATCCTGTCTACAATCAATATATTGAGGAAGCTCCTATCTTCTCAAAGGGAGATGTACTAAAGTTAAGAGGGTTTATTTCGACCTTCATTAAAAAAACCGCTGAAGGATTGAACAACATGTTCGGCAACGAAGTGCTGACCTTGATTGGAGAAAGACACAACAAGTCCGTCGCTCAGGTCGTGCTGCGCTGGCTTGTTCAGCGTGGGTTATCGCCATTCCCAAATCGGTGCGTAAAGAGCGGATCATTGAAAACTTCGACATTTTTGATTTTGAGCTGAGCGCGGAAGATATCGAATAGATTTCCGCCCTTGATACGCGGTAAATTCTCTTCTTATCGTACCACGATCCGAAGTTCGCCAAGATGCTGGGCACCTTTCAACAAAACGAATTATAAATTTGATTCGGAGTAACAGTTTTTTTTCAATATAAACTAAATAATAGTTTCTGAAGATTTTCGATAAAAATAAAAATATAACATGATATACTAAAAAGTGTGTAACAAACAACTTCTCACTTTCACAGAAAAGTCTTGAAAGGAATTATAAATCATGAGCAATAATGTCAAATGGAAATTAGAAGACCATGTAAACGATTATATAAAGAAAGAGCTTGGAAGTTTAGGTCTTGTGAATCAAAAAGATTTTAATGTGGAATCTAATATGTCAGACTTTATGAAAGAAGCTTTAAAAGGCTCTGCCAAGACAAAGAATAAAACAACCTTCGGAAAACCTGATTTTCATATCGAAAAATTTCATACCCCAATTATTATCGAAAACAAACTCCACACTAACAAGCTTATCGCCCAAACTAAAAATGGTTTAAAAATGGACGAAAAATCTATTAGGCATTTTGCGGTTAATGGTGCTGTTCACTATGCACAAAATATGATTGCTTCTGACAAGTACAAAGAAGTTATCGCAATTGGTATAGCTGGTGATTCAGAGGAAGATGTGGCGATTTCTGTGTATTATGTATTCGGTTCATCAGCAGAACCAAAACTGCTGTCTGGTTATACAAACTTGAACTTCTTAGAAAACAAAAAAACCTTTGATAGTTTCTATGAGGATGCTACCCTTAGCGAAAAAGAGAAACATCGTATCTTAATTGATTCTCAAGAGTTATTAAAAAAACATGCAACGAATTTGAACGTTCTTATGAACAATCATAATATTCCAGTAGACCAACGTGTTGTCTATGTTTCAGGAATGTTGCTATCAATGCAAGATGTCGTTAATAAGAATGGCGAAGTTAAAGGGAGAGGTTTAATTCCTCATGACTTAAACGGTGACCAGTATGAAGATGATCGCGATGGAGTACTTATAGTTAACCAAATCAAAAAATACCTGACAACTAAACAAATTCCAGTGGATAAACAAATATTAATGTTAGGTTCATTCAGGGAAGCAATTTCTCTTGATAAAGACCGAGATGAATTGATTCAGTTGGATAAGAAGGTCGCGAAACTTATTATAGATAAAGCTTCTGTTACAAAACAAGTATTTACTTACATTTACGAACATGTTTATTCAGCAATCGATGGGACAGCAGGACACCTGGATATAATGGGTGAAATGTACAGTGTCTTTTTAAAATATGCATTGGGTGATGGAAAAGAAATCGGTATTGTTCTTACGCCACCATATATTACAAAGATGATGTCACAAGTTCTTGATGTCAACATGGATTCTCAGGTAATGGACCTAGCAACAGGTAGTGCAGGCTTCCTCATTGCTTCAATGGAAACAATGATAGAAGATGCTGAACGAACACACGGTAAAAATACAACGAAAGCAAAAGTGAAAATAAAAAAAATCAAAGAGCAGCAACTTCTTGGGGTAGAACTGAATGCAAAAATGTTTACACTCGCCGCAACAAATATGATACTTCGTGGCGATGGTTCAAGTAATATTCAAAAAGGGAACTCGTTTGACCGTCCACCCGAACTATATCAATACTTTAAAGCAAATAAATTGCTTTTAAATCCACCTTTTACATTTGAAGAAAATGGAATGCCCTTCCTCGAACATGGGCTTAAGTTCATGGAGAAAGGTGGACGTGCTGCAATTATCATTCAAGATTCCGCTGGGAGCGGAAAAGCAACAAAAACTAATAAACGAATACTCAAGAACAATACAATGATTGCTAGTATAAAAATGCCTGTTGATACATTCCAACCTTCCGCTGGTGTTCAAACTTCGATTTATATTTTTGAAGCAGGGAAACCTCATAACTTTGAAATGGATACCGTTAAGTTTATTGACTTCAGAAATGATGGCTATAAACGAACGCTAAGAGGAAATTATGAAATCGACCATCCAACAGAACGTTATCAAGATATTGTGAAAATCTTCAGGCTAGGAAAAACTGCAAAGAGAAACCCAGACTTTCATTATGAACTTTGGAATCTTGATGAAGTATATGTTGAAGATTTAATTACTGATTCAGGCACTGATTGGAATTTCGAAGTCCACCAAAATAATGATACAACGCCACTTGAAGCGGATTTTATGAAAACAATAGGCGATTATCTTTCTTTTGAAGTTAACCAATTGCTGAATGGTAGAGGTGAATATATTGATTGAATATAAAAGATTTAGAGTAGGTGATATACTGACGTGGCAAAAGAAGATACAAATAAGACCGCTCGACATTCCTAGTCTAACAATAGAAGATGGCCAGCTATATCCATTTGTTGGACAATCGTCTGCGAATAATGCAATCTTTGGGTATCTAAGGGTAGACCCTAGATTTCTAAACAATATTGAATCAGAACCTTGTATTATTGCTTCTTCAAACACACAAGAGTTCTCATATGTTGATACGCCCTTCTTCTTAAAAGAAGCAGGCGGCTCTATGAGTTATATGAAAAATGAAAATCTTAACTTGCACAATTCTCTATACCTGATAACTGTGCTAAAGAAAGAGCTAAAAAGCCGTTACACTTACGGAATAAAAGCTACTAATGAACGAATAAGAGAAAGTATCATTCAGTTACCGGTGAAAAATGTAAATTCTACTGAACCGAATTGGGGTTATATGGATAGATACGCGAAACATATTTTAGATAAATATGTAAACAATATTGATAAATATTTTCAAAAACTTGGTTTTAGGAATTATGAAGACGTTCTATTACAGGAATATGATAAACATATTCTTAATAAGCACGCCCACTCGAATTTTGGCATCTTTAAAGTTGAAGAATTATTCGACACAATTAAGCGTGGGAAACGAATAAAATCGTTTGATCGTATTCCTGGTAATTTACCATTCATTACTGCTGGCGTAGATAAAATGGGCTTGTCAGATTATATTTGCAATCCTGAAGTAGAAGTTTTCCCTGAGAACAGTTTAACCATTGATATGTTTGGAAATACGTTTTATAGAAATTATAAATATGGTGCTGACGACCATGTTGCCGTCCTATATAATTCAACTACTGAATATAGTAAAAAGGTATTGCTATACATTCAGCCAACTATCAAAAAAGCAATTGCAGGTAAATTTAGCTATTCACGAAATTTCTATGCTTCTGATGCACCTGCAGTAGAAATCAAACTTCCAATAGATGAGAGTGGAAATATAAATAAAAAATTAATGGAAGATTACATTTCCGTCATTGAGAAAAAAGTCATTCAAAATTTACGGAGAAACATTGATAAACGTATTGGTATTTTAAGTGAGGCTGTTTTGCAAAGAGAGAGAAGCTAACTCGCATTGTACTAACAAGGTCTAAATGTCCAATTACCAACTCAGATTAGCGGCAGGATTTACACAAAAACGAAGCCTTTCTTTACAGGAGTCTTATAGCAAACTTCTAACGCAATGACCAAATAAGAAGACTAGATTGCTTAAGTCCTAAATATTTCATGCTAACTATGGTTCAATTCAAACGTGGGTTTTGCGTTCATAATGAGCTTTATGTTTATGCTTAATTGATGGTTGTTGAACAATATACTAGGTTAGTAATGATAATGTAAAAAGAGTATTGGTATTACGAGTTCGTTTAAGCTTGATTTTTTATGGATAAAGCTATAGTTTCAGCGAATGCTGCCCACATTACGAAACTCAAACATGTAAAGGACTGTTTACCAGTAGTAGCTTGAATTGGAACTCATGAATGAGAAGGTAACTCCGAAGGACCTCTCTTAATTGAGAGGCTATTTTTTTGCCTTTTCAAGGAAGCAAAAGTTACATACTAAGACGTTTAGAGATGGTTTATAATGCTAAATGAATTTTTGTTATTGATATCAGCAAAACAGATCTTCTTTGTGATTAGAAGTAGGAGGTTAAGTATACAAATCATTATTAATAGCAGTACATAAGGTAAAAAACAAGATGTTTTTTTAGCTACAGAAGTTCTACTCTCTAAGCCTTCTTAACAAGTGGATGCACATACGAGTAAACCCAAAAATTAAAAGCTGAGAACGGCTATTGGTTCAATTATCTAATTTTTAGGCACTATAGTTATGGGCTGACTCTTCTCTCTAATATCGTATTTCCCCGAGTGGATTTTCTTAAATGATCTGCATAAAAATAATAGATTGAATTATTACCTTTACTAAATGTAATAACTTTTTTTAAAAAATTTTATCCTCACCCACTCTCCCCCAACAACTCCCCAACAGAAACCTCCAGCGCCTTCGCAATTGCAACTACTTCATAATCCTGCACAAGCCTATATTGACCCTCCAAGCGCGATAAACTGGTTGGGCTGATGTCTAAACCGAAGGTTTGCAACCTGGCAAGGAAATCCTTCTGCTTCATTCGCTTTGCTTTTCGAATAGCTACAACACGGGTCCCGATGATGTTTTTGTCACCGGGGGGCTCTTTGCGATGCTTCATTTCGGCTTCACCTCACAATATTAACCAAATTGTATGCGAGGCAGGTATTGTTTTAATGCGAATATCGAATTAAAATAAAATAAACCGATAAACGCATTAAAATTTCTGTACATCGTCTACAGACATAGCTTTTCCAGGAAGGAGGGGACGTAATGCAGCATCTGATGCAGAAATATGAGGAGGAAAAGCACAAGCTGAATGAACTCGGACAGAAATCATTGGACCAAGGCATTCCGCTAAGCAGCAATGAAGCGGTTCAGGCCCAGAGTCGTAAGGTGGACGAACTCATTAATCGGATATATCAAGAAAAAAGCGGCCATGCAGCGTCACTTCGTGTGAACTTCTGTCTTGGAGGGGATGTGGTGGGCTTTCCAGCATGGTTTTCACAGACGATTCAAGGTAGGCTGGATGAGGTAACCGCACAGATTGAAAATCAATCCGAGCCTAGACAAGTATTTGAAGAAGAGCGCAAAGCTTTTCAAGCGTTGTTTGCCTCCATGGACATTGCACGTAAGCCAGAGTTTGAGTATTGGGAGGATAAACTTTCTTTAAAGCAATCCGTTCTTTATGAACGTCTATATCTACAAGGACTACAGGATGGAATGCAGCTTGCTAATGCATTTGCTGCTCCTTCTGTTCTCTCAGATTAAGAGGGAATCCAAGGTATGCGTTAACTTTATGTTGGGGCTGTCCAGGCGACAGTCTTTTTTCTTATGTATATGTTTGGAAGGGATACATTCCCATTTTGTCGAATTACCATACATATTGTAAATCCAGATGATACGAGGTTTTGCTATGTTTAATTCGCTATTGTCTCTTTTCAAGAAACCCGACACTAAGCCGCCACAGGGTGTGCGTAAGGCACCAACTCCCAAGCCGAAGCAGAAGGTTGCCTCCACAAGAATTGGGGAGTTAGGTGAGCATAAAATCAATATCCAACTTGACCAGTTACCTAAGGAGTGTAAATCTTTAAGCGACTTATTGCTCCCTAATCCTAAATCCCGAACAGGGTACACCCAGATTGATCATGTTGTTGTTTCCCCGTATTGCTTATTTGTCATTGAGACGAAGAACTACAATGGTGAGATTAAAGGTGGACGAACGGATCAGCAATGGTCTGTCAGCAACCGTTACAAGATGTACAATCCCTTGAAGCAAAACTACGGACATATCAAGGCCATCGAGAGTCTGATAAAAGGTGTAGCGGCAGTGAAATTTGTCTCTATGGTTTCATTTACGATGAGATGTCGGTTCAGTATTGATCCTGAGCTTCGGAAGATTCATTCGGACGAACTGGTTGTCTATGATGTGGAACTAAGTGAGTTTATCTCTAGGAAGCTGATCAGCTTGAAGACGGGAATTCCAGAATCTCCTATTTCCGCAGCGCAGGTCCAAACGATATACGATCAGTTGGTTCAGGCTAATATCACCGATGCCGAGGTTCGCAAGCTTCATGTACAGAGAATAAAGGGGGATTCACTATGAAAAGTATGTGGCTTGTTCGAGCGGGGGAAAGGGCTTATCTTATTAATGAATTTAAAGAAAAGCAAGCTGTGGCGATAGGTTGGGCTCAATTGGGAGATATCGGTGCGGTAAGTACATTACAAGAGATGAAGAGGCTGTTGAAGGTAAGGTATCCTGGATATAAAGAGGGTAAGATTAATATTACTGCTGGCCAGATTTTTCGTTTTGTAAGTGAATTTAAAATAGACGACCAAGTAATCACGTATAATCCTGAAGAGCGTCTCTATTACATAGGAAGAATCAAGTCTAATTATGAATTTAAGCCAAATTATATTACGGATAAGCCCCATATTCGCAGATTAGATTGGGAGGGAACGGTATCTAGAGATGTTTTGACGGCGAGCGCCCGGAATACTCTTGGTTCCATAATGACTATTATCTCTATCCCGAATGAGGTTCAGAAGGAATTGCTCAAGCAAATGGTAACCGGACAGACAGAAGGTAATCAACCCAGTCAACCCATAGAGTCTGTGCAAGCTGAGACGGAGGAAGAAGCTGAAGAATTAGAGCTGATCAAGGAAGATGTCATTGAGAAGTCCAATGAATTTATCAAAGATAAGATTGCTAAGTTAGACTGGGATCAGATGCAGGAACTTGTTGCGGGCATCCTAAGAGGAATGGGCTACAAAACACGAATATCACCCAAAGGGCCGGACCGGGGAAGAGATATTTTTGCATCCCCAGATGGGCTGGGGCTTGAAGAGCCCAGGATTATTGTGGAAGTGAAGCACCGTTTGGGCAGCATGGGGTCTAATGAAATACGAAGTTTTACTGGAGGATTAAGAGTAGGTGATCGGGGGATTTATGTCTCTAAGGGTGGATTCACCAAAGAAGCCAAATATGAAGCAGAAAGATCGAACATCCCTTTATCGTTAATTGACTTGGATCTACTCGCGGAATTAGTGACGCAATACTATGATCAATTTGATTCAGAGACTCGGACGTTAATACCGTTAAGAAAAATATATTGGCCGTTATAAGTTTGAATTTTTTCTATATTAGATTGGGGCTGTCCAGGCGACGGTCCTTTTTCTTATGTGCATGATTGGAAGGGATACATTCCCAAATTGTCGAATTACCATATATATTGTAAATTCAGATGATACTAAGCCGCTACAGGCTGTGCAGGAGCTATAAGCTCCAATATCAAAACCATGGCCATATCAAGGCCGTTGTAATTCTTTTTAAGGGTATTCCTAAGATGAGATCTATATTGATTATTTCATTTCATCGACTACTAAAATTATTAACGATCCTGGAGGACTCCATGCCACTACCAGAAACAATCACACAGATTTTCAAGCGAAAACAAAAATCATATAAGATGGTCCTAATTCTATCCTTAATTGAAGAGCTTAGATCATCTAAGCAGAAACGTGTGTCTTATGATCACGTTAAAAAGCGGTTTCATAACTATTTCATAGCTGAACAAGAAAGAGGAAACCGGGTAGATTTGCCACAAGCGCAGAAGTTATGGAGAGATGCATCTAAAAGTCGGTTGAAAGATATCATTAACAGTCCTGTTAACGCACTTTCGCATATTTTGTTTGTGGATTTGAAGGATAACACTATCGGATTTCATAGTCAGATTCATAGACAACTTGGTGAAGAGGGGCTTTCGCAGCTAGAGCGGCTTGCCAGCGAAGAACTCCAATCCTATAATGCTGCTTTGCAGCGTTTCTCTTTGCAAGGTTATCTAGAGAAGATTATGAACGAATACACGGCTGCCAAAAAGGAAGTCTTCGCAGGGCATTCACTTGGCACATTGTTTCGCCAGACCCTGCCCGTAGAGCTTAAAGCGTTGCCTTTCATAGATGATCAATATAAGGTTCAAGGATCGATTGGGCAAGGGAATTGGGCAACGGTACCATGGCTGGCAATTCTGGATAAACGGATAACGGAAACAACCCAGCATGGGGAATATATTGTGTATCTGTTTGCTGAGGACATGAGTGCTGTATATCTTACGTTTAATCAGGGTGTAACAAGGCCTATTCAAGAGACGGGTCGCAGAGAAGGCTATGCTTATCTGAGAGATCGCAAAGAAGCTCTTCTAGACCTCCTTGATCTGACTAATATGAATAAAGATGAGAACATTCATCTTGTGGATAGTGGCCTTGGTCAAGATTATCAGGTATCGACCATCGCCTATATTAAATATGATAGAGGAAATGTTCCAAATGATGAACAGCTAATTCAAGATCTTGGGAATTTAATTGACGATTACCGTCTATTTGTGGAAGGGGTGATCGCTGCAAGTGTTGATGAAGTTAATGACGAGGAAGTGGAGCTATTGCCACAAGAAGATGAGCCGTTGAAAGACGAACAAGTGCTAAGTATGCTCCACCAAATCCAATCCCACATCCGCCGCCAAGGCTTCTTCTTCCCGGAGCATCTGATCGAGAACTTCTACCTCTCGCTGAAGGCGAAGCCGTTTGTGATTCTGGCGGGGATCTCAGGGACGGGGAAGACGAAGCTGGTGAAGCTGTTTGCGGAGGCGCTGGGGGCGACGCGGGATAATGGGCAGTTCAGGTTGATTCCGGTGCGGCCGGATTGGAGTGATCCTGCGGATCTGCTGGGGTATAGGGATCTGTCGGGGCGGTTCCAGCCGGGGCCGATGACGCAGGTGTTCGTGGAGGCGCGGCAGCCGGAGAATCGGCATAAGCCTTATTTTATCTGCCTGGATGAGATGAACTTGGCCCGGGTGGAGCATTATTTCAGTGATCTGCTAAGTGTGCTGGAGACGCAGGAGTGGCGGGAGGGGGAGATTCAGACACAGGCTCTGATCTCTCCGGCCTTGCTGGGTATGCCTGAGGATGAGCTGAAGTACGGTGGCTTGGGTATCCCGGAGAATGTGTTCCTGATCGGGACGGTGAATATGGACGAGACGACGCATCCTTTCAGCAAAAAAGTCCTCGACCGCGCAAGCACTCTGGAGTTCAACTACATCAATCTGCAGCACTATCCGCAAGAGGCGGCTCAGGATGCAGACGTTGCCGCTGAGCTTGCGGAGCTGAATCATCTGTTTGTCCGTTCCGATTATCTGGCGTTGGCAGATGCCTATGATACTTATCAGGAGCTCGTGGTGCGGACGACCGGGAGACTGGTCAAGATCAACGCGCTGCTGGAGGATATTCACGCTCATGTTGGCTTCCGGGTGCGGGATGCGGTTTGCTTTTATATGATCTATAACGAGCGTTATGGTCTGATGGATGAAGAAGAGGCGTTCGACTGGCAGCTGCTGCAAAAGATTCTCCCGCGGATTCAAGGCAGTCATTCCTCGGTGCGGCGGGTTCTGCTGAACTTGATTAAGGAGGCTATTGGCAATGGTGCTGGCTTAACGTTCAATATGGATTCGCTCATGGAAGATGCCTCTCCTCTCTATCTGGAATGGGCTGGCGGGAAGTCTCCGCTTGGGGTGAAGCATCCGCAGAGTGCCCGCAAATTGGCGTATATGCTTAGGAGGCTGGAGGAAGATGGATTCACCTCATACTGGCTCTCGTGATCAGGCAGTAGAATTGCTTCGTGTGGAGACGGAGCTGTTCGCGCTGTATCTCCAGGGGAAGCCCTATCATCCTACGGTGGAGACGTTGCAACTGCATCGTTCCCCAGACCAGGCGTGGGTGAAGGCTGAACTAGGCATAACTTGCTCCCATCGGCTGGGTGAGGTGCAGATTAAGGTGTTCTCGCCGGAAGCCAATGGGCTGGTAGACTGGCAGCCGGGGGAGACGGCTTTTC
The DNA here is from genome assembly GCF_001909045.1 of Paenibacillus sp. P3E. Classification (NCBI taxonomy): domain Bacteria; kingdom Bacillati; phylum Bacillota; class Bacilli; order Caryophanales; family Paenibacillaceae; genus Paenibacillus; species Paenibacillus sp. P3E. The sequence goes on from NZ_LVWH01000186.1 coordinate 19,477, forward strand.
CTTGCTTTTATGAGACTCAGTCTTACGAGCTAGTGGTTCAGAATAAGCAGGCGGCTAACCTTACGTTCTACCATGAGAATGTGCTGCTCCGGCAGGCGGTTAAGCCGCTGGGTGACTCTATTCTGGCGGGGGTGCTGAACTTCAAGAATGAGGTCGGGCTGACAGAATGGGAGATTCGGGGAGAAGGGAAGATGCTGCTGCGGGTGGAGATGGAGATTTTCCCCTCGAAGATGGATTACAAGCTGGATTACCAGAACATTCTGAATGAAGTGAATGCGCAGATCTATAATCTGGCCTTCGACTTCCTGCGCCGGACCTATCAGCTCACCGGGCTGCGGGAGACGCCGCATCAGAGTCTGACGGAGTTCTTCGCGATCCTTCAGCATATCTTCAGACAACTGCTGGATGCTGTTGAGCGGATCAACAAGAATCCTAACTATGCGCTGCTCCAGGACCGAAGGCTAATGGATGCTAACCGGGTCAAAAAAGCCGGAAGAGAGAACATCCGCGAGCTCGCCAAGCATCCTGAACGGTTAAGGGAAGATGCGAAACACGGATTCTTGACCATCGGTAACCGCAGCTATACGGCCACACACCTAATGGAGACGCGAAAGCGCCTCGCCTATGATACGAATGAGAACCGCTTCGTCCGCTGGATGCTAGAACGGATTCACGGGAAGCTGAAGGAGCTTAAGCACCGCTGGAGAGAGAACAACCGAACCTCAGACCCCTTGCTGATTACAAGGCTGGATTCCATGCTCACACAGATCGATCGGGTGCTCCAAATGGATTTTTTGCGTGAGGCTGGTGTGCTGAAGCAGATATCCGTTACACTGGTGCTGCAAATGGCCCCTGGGTACCGTGAGGTCTATCGCTTCTATCTCATGTTGCTTAAGGGCCTGTCGATCCAAAGTGATCTCCTCCGTCTATCCATGAAGGATGTTGCGCAGCTCTATGAGTACTGGTGCTTCCTTAAGCTGAATCAGCTGCTAGGGCAGAAGTATAAGCTGGTGAAGCAGAATATCATCCGGGTGAACCGGAGCGGGATCTTCGTCACGCTGGACCGTTCGCAGAGCGCTAATATGGTCTATGAGAACCCGATGAACGGGGAGCAATTCATTCTGTATTATAACTCGATTCCGGGCACGGATCAGACGCCGACGCTGAGCCAGCGCCCGGATAATGTGCTTACCTTGAAGAAGAAGGATGCGGGTCAGGTTAAGGAGTATAAGTATGTTTTTGATGCCAAGTACCGCTTGAATCCTGCCTATCCAGGCACTCCCTATGAGAAGAGGTATAAGCAGCCTGGGCCGGAGGAGGACGACATTAATACGATGCACCGCTACCGGGATGCGATTGTGTATCAGGAGAAGAGCTCCGGGGAGTATGAGCGAAGCATGTTCGGGGCGTATGTGTTATTCCCTTATCCGGATGAAGAGCGGTTCAAGAGCCATCAGTTCTACAAAAGCATTGAGCTGCTCAACATCGGCGCCTTCCCGTTCCTGCCGAATGCCACCAGTCTGGTGGAGCAATTCCTGGAGGAGATCATCCGCGACAGCCCGGAGAAGGCCTACGAACGCTCCACACGTCCGCGCGGTACGAAGGAGTATTATGCCGATAAGCTGGCGGGCAAGAATGTGCTGGTCGGATCGGTGCGGGGGCCGGAGCAGGTTGGGGTGGCGGTGCGGAACGCTTTTTATCATATGCCGCTTAAGAATCTTGCCAGCCAGAAACTGCTGACTCAGATTGAGTGCATCGCGATGTGCCAATCCCGCAAGAAGTTCATTAATCCGGCCAAAACCGGGATTCACTGGGTAGGCAAGGTAGCCGATTGGAAGGTGCTGCGGCGTAAGGAGATTACAGAGGTTCCTTGCAGGCCGGGTACAGAGGAGGACTTGTATGTACGCTTCACCATTGAAGAATGGAAGAGGTTAGCCGACCCTATCGCGCTAGGAGGGCAAGGGATTCTCACTGTGCTCCATACCAGCAAATACATTCTGGACCGAGCCTTAGAGATTGCCGAGCTTCGCCTGGATACCGAGGCGGAACTGCGGGAATGGCGGGAGAAGCGCCGCAAGGGCCGGGTGAAGGTCAGACTGGATCATGAGGAGTATGTGGATTTGGGGCGCGTGGTAGAGGTGCGGAATATATGAAAGAGACGAGAAAGAGTATAGACATTAGGCATTTAATTCTATGTAAATCATAAACGATAAAGGGAGAGAATAATGATGAATGATCCCCTACATCCATTCTTTCGGCTCGCTATGAAAACCTTGATTATGCTGCTATGCGCTGGTCTGTTACCGGCAATTCATACGGCTGCTCCGGCGAAGGCCGCGCCGGTAGTGGGAAACCAGATCAGGCCGCTGCTGCTCAACAACCAATATGTGCTGTTCCCAGGCAAGCTGGCGCCCTATACGCAGGCAGGCAGATTAATGGTACCTGTCCGTGCGTTCGCAGGTGCGCTGGGTGCGCAGCTGACCTATGATGCCGCAACAAAGAGCTCTACGATATCGCTTCTTGGGGAGAGTGTGGGGAAACTGCGGGCCGGGCAGGCCACAGCGGTAACTAGAGACGGCAGTACAATAGCGTTGGGGGCGTCCCCACAATTGCGGGAGGGCGTGCTGTTTGCGCCCATGAACCCGATCCTCACCGGGTTGAAGAAGGTGAAGTGGGAGAACATGTCCAACCTGCTTGGCCGCAATGTACTGATAGTGCAAGGCAGGGGAGATACGGTGTTGCCGCAGGCCAAGTCTTGGCAGAGCGTTACCCCGTTTGGAGATTTAGGCGGGGAGCGCAAGCATCCTTTTTACCCGACACTGTTGACGCAGTCTGCCGATGGAAAGGGCTTCCGGCTTAGTCTCAGCGTTATTAATGCTTCCGGGTTTGTCATTCCTAAGGATGCTTCCAGTCTGGAGTTCATTGCTGTGAACAGCCAGGGCCAGGCCGTAGTCCGGCAGCTTCCCGGCCCTTCGCAGCCGATTCCTAAGGCGGGTGCTTTGTCATTCACGATTCATGTTCCCGCAGCGCCGGATTATGTGATTTTTAATTCACGGATCAAGTAAATTCTGAACACATCCAGAGATTAACGTAAAACAGGAAATAGAGAACTCCATACATTTTCTTACTTTATGAAATGATTTGTGGTATAGTAAAGGCAGAAAAAACGTAGAATACAAAGAGAGCCGTGCTGGACACACGACTCTCGGAGCAATAGCCGCTTTTAAGGGCGGCGGCTTTAAATAGGTAAACCAGTCAAAGAATAGACCGCTTCCCTTGAGCAGGGCGGTCTATTTCTTTTTGAGGTAATTTAGCAGCGCGATAATGAACATGCCGAACATGAACATCAGGGACAATGCTTGATAAACCTCCATTGGCGTCACCTCCCTTCCGGGAGATTAGCCGACCGCCCTTGCAAGCCTTCCATTGCTTCTGCGATTATATCACGAATGGAAAATTTTGAATATACGAACCGAATCCTTCAAAAAGCTCAAATACAGGCCCTCCACACCTGCCTTTGGGCTTTTTTCTATGCATCCCAAGACTCTCCCCTGGAAATGTATTCTTCTGTCGTAATACTTTCGCCATGTTCGTTGCGCTGGATATCAGCGATGATAGAGCCTGTAAGATAACGCCGAGCGCGTTCATCATACATTCGGTTCTTATCCGGGCGGGCGTAACGAGGCGGGGATCTCAGGTGATCCCGCAGTGCCGGCATGTATGTTACGGTATCCTGTACGGTTCGTTTCGGTAAGAGTCACCTTTTGGGGTTCGATTCCCCAATCGCCTTGGGAGCGATTCTGGTAGAGTACTCGATTCCATCGAGCTACAAATTTGAGCGTATTCTGAGCTAAGGAAACCAATGGACAGAATCTCTGGCGGCTGGTATAGCGCACTGTGGTAGGGCTTTGCAATCCGTGGATACCGGCAGCAGGGCAGCAGGGGAGGCTACGGCAAGGACAGAAGGGAACGAAGGTTGGCTGAAGGTTGGGTTAGCCGCGGACCCCTAATGTCCTCCCGGACCTCCCGGCAGGCGTCTGTCTCAAACGTGATTCCGCCTGATCTGCAGCGGGATTCTGTCATCCATTGGCCAATCATGAAAGGGGTGCAAATATGTTGAAGCAAATCACGATTCAAGCGGACCAGCGCGGTCTGCTCTTTCATAAGGGGAGTTATGTGAAGCGGCTACTACCGGGAACCTACCGCTTCTTATCATGGTCGCAGCATACAGTGGCAGTAATGAATATTGCCAAACCGTTTAGCGTCGAGGGCAAAGACCTACAGCTGTTTTTACAGGATGAAGAGCTCTTGCGGGAGCTTGATATCGTACGCGTACAGGATCATGAGATTGTCTTGCACTATGAGGATGGTCAATTCATGCAGTTGCTGAAGCCGGGTGTGTATGCTTATTGGAACCTCCTGAAAAAGCACACCTTCGTACATACGGATATCAGACAGCCGGAGCTGTCTGCCGGGATCGACCGCTCGATTATCACGAAGCTTACTTCGTACGTGCAGTGCTGTGAAATCGCGAGTTACGAGCAGGGATTCCTGTTCTATGATCATACGCTCAAGCGGGAGCTTACGCCTGGTAAGTATTATTTCTGGAAGGGACCGGTCTCAGTGCTGACGAAGACGGTCGATCTAAGACAGCAGCAGATGGATCTGGTTGGCCAGGAAATGATGACTGAAGATAAGGTCTCGCTGCGTCTGAACTTCGTATGCCAATACAAAATCGTCAATCCGCACCGCGTTCTGGAGATGAAAGCTTTTGACGAGCAGATACACATCCAGCTTCAGCTCCTGCTCCGGGAATATGTCGGGACGCTGAAATTGGACGATCTTCTGAAACGGAAAGAGGATGTTGCAACATTCATTCTATCCCGTATCCAGGAGAAGGAAGAAGAGCTCGGGGTACGTTTCCTCGGGGCGGGGGTGAAGGATGTAATTTTACCGGGGGAAATGAAAGACATCCTAAACACGGTCCTGCTCGCAGAGAAGAAAGCGCAGGCGAACCTGCTTACCCGCCGGGAAGAAACGGCTTCGACGCGCAGCCTGCTGAATACAGCGAAGCTGATGGACGAGAATCAGACCCTGTTCCGTCTGAAGGAGCTGGAATTCCTCGAGAAAATATGCGACAAAATCGGTTCAATCTCTGTAACAGGCGGTGGAGACCTCCTAGAGCGGTTTAGCTCACTTATCAGCAGTAATAAGTAGATCGCTTCCTGGCGGTCTATTTTTTTGTACAGTTAGAGAGAATTAATCTTCGTCAGAGTTCCGGAAAGAAATCTGCCCCCCTATACCTTTTCCCTATAACCAGATATCACTTTTAAGTGTTACTTAGTGGATAACCCTCCATGCTAGAATCAATGCATTAGAGCAAGAGATGTATTCGATGGAGGAGGAGTATTCATGTGCAATAGATTTCAGATCGTAGGCAGTCTGCTGCGTCCGGCGGATTTATTAGAATATAAAGGGCAGATCGAACACCGGGATGATATCCGGTATCCTTTTTACCAGGACTTCCAGGGGTATGAGCAGTGTGAGGCTGAGGCGATTCAGGCTGTAGTTGAACAAGAAAGTGAGAATGGCCTGACCATACTTACGGATGGCGAATATTCCAAATCGATGTGGCATCTGGACTTTGTCTGGGGCTTCCAGGGGATTGAGCGCTACATTGCGGATCATGGATATTTCTTCAGAGATACAGATGGAACTTCCAAATATGAGACGAGAAAAGATATTGGTCTGCGCATTACAGGTGAATTGGGTGGAAAGAACCATCATTTCATTCAAGCCTATAAGAAGCTTCAGGCTCTTGCCGGCGACCGGGAGACCAAGCTATGCGTGCCTTCGCCGTCCCATATTTATGGTGAATTATCCTGGTCGGATAACATTGGCGGCACAGAAGCTGTGTATAAGGACAGACATGAGCTGAAAGACGGTCTGGTTAAGGCTTATAAGGATTTTGTAGGGGAATTCGCTGCTGCCGGGGGACGTATTCTGCAATTCGACGATTGCTTGTGGGAGCTATTTGCCGATGATAACCCGAACTCTCCATATACCGGCGAGAATATCAATCAAGCTGAAGTACAGGCGCTGGCTGCAGCATTTATTGATATTAACAATACCGTCATTGATTACGGCCATAGCTTAGGCCTCCTAATGTGGACGCATAACTGCCGGGGCAACTATGATTCCCGTAATATGGGCGGCGGCTCCTATGCCAAGATTGCGAATCTGTTCCTGAAGCAGCTGAAGTACGACCGCTTTTTCCTGGAGTGGGATGATGACCGTGCAGGCTCCCTTGAGGCGCTTGCAGTGTTCAAGGATAAGCCGGAGACGGAGATTGTACTTGGACTATTGTCTTCCAAGACCAGTACGCTTGACGATGAAGCGCGTGTAGTTCAAATGCTGGATGAAGCTTCGAAAATTATTGATAAGGACCGGTTATTACTGTCTCATCAATGCGGGTTTGCCTCCTGCGATGGCGGTAATGAATTAACGGAAGATGAGCAGTGGGCGAAGATTAGGCAAGGACAACAGATTGCCCGGCAGTATTGGGGTAAGCAGTTGTAATTATCGCAGACAAGAGACACGAACCCATTCGTGTCTTTTTTTTTGCGCCATAAATATGTAACAAGAAGTCATAAAATCATCACTCTCCCAAGCGAACGTTTGTGCTACAATTCCTTTTGTGAATATATGGAAGGGGGTTGCGGGAGTTGATGACTACAAGGCAATGGGTCACCAAATTTATACGGATGCATAAATGGGTATTCTTATTTGGGTTTGTGATCACCACATTAATGACGATGGTCAATCTGATGTACCCGTTCCTGGGCGGGAAGCTGATTAATGTAGCTTTTTATGATAAAGACATGAGCGCCTTTATGAATCTGTGCCTGATCTATGCGGGGATCCTCTTGTTCAATCAGTTTGTGGTTGCGACGTTAAATAATCTCATTTCCTCGCAGATGATGACGGGGTTTGTATTTGATATCCGCCGGGCTCTGTTCAACAAGATCTTACATAAGAAGGGGAAGGACCTCTCCGGGATGTACAGCGGGGATATGATCAGCCGGATGAACCACGACGCCACGGATGTTATGAATCTCGTCTTCTGGAGTGGACTGTGGGGGTATTCCAACTTTCTGCATATCCTGTTCGCTGTCGGTTTCATGTTTTACTACAATGTATTTCTGGGGGCTTTTACGGTCGTTCTGGTTCCCGCGGTGTTCTTCGCCTCAAAATATTTCAAGACCCGGGCGCAAAAGGTCAACAAGGATATTGCAGCCGAACAGGGCAAGCTATCCTCTTATTTATTTGAGATCGTGAAGAACCTGCAGGAGATCCGAATCCTTAATGCAGGCCGGAAAGTAACCAGCACCTATTTAAGAAAAACAACCTCGATCCATAAAATGAACGTGGACAACGGAAAAATCGAAGTGACGACAGAGCGGGTGAATTCGTTCATCACGCTGATCGCACAGTTGCTGATATTTACGATCTGTGCTTATTTCATTGCAAAAGGCCAAATGCAGCTTGGCGTTTTTGTAGCCGCCGTAAGCTATTTCACTATGGCTGTGAACTATTTCAGCTCGATCAACAGCAAAATTGCCGATGTCTGGGGGCAGTCGGTCTCCTTGCAGCGTGTCGTGGATATTCTGAATGAAGAGGAAGAGGATTACCGGGAGAACCAGCCTCCGAAGACCATCCAAGAGGGCAGGATTGAATTTAACAATGTCACCTTTGGATACACCGGAGACAGACCGGTTCTGAACGGATTCAATCTCCGTATTGAGGCAGGAAGCACGATTGGTATTGTCGGAAGGAGCGGCGCGGGTAAAACAACGATGGGGAACCTGCTCTACAACCTGTACAACGTGGACAGCGGCGAGCTTCTGATCGACGGAACGAATGTTAAGGAGTATAACCTGCATAGCCTGCGGAGCCAGGTGGGGATTGTCCATCAGGAGACGATCCTCTATGATCAGACCCTGCGCTACAATCTTTCCTTCACAAACTGCAAGGATAAGGATGACGCTTTGATGGAGGCCATTAAGAAAGCAGCCCTGTATGAGGTTGTCCAGGCCCTTCCTGACGGATTGGACACGCTGCTTGGGACGGGCGGGCAGGAATTATCCGGCGGGCAGAAGCAGCGGCTGGCTATCGCGAGAATATTGGTCAAGAATCCTAAGATTCTGGTCTTCGACGAAGCGACCTCGTCCCTCGACAGCCGGAACGAAGTGCTGATCCGGAGCATGCTTGGTGAACTGTCGAAGGAACGGACGCTGATTATCATCGCCCACCGTTTTTCCACGATTAAGAGCTGTGATAAAATCGCGGTGTTAGCGGACGGAATTGTCGAAGGCTACGACACCCACGATGTACTGATTACAAGCAACAAAACGTATATAGACTTATTCAGCGAACAGTTTGCAGGAGGTGAAGCGGTATGACACGAATAGAAACCTTCAAGGCCTTAACCCGGGATATAGACGGTATTCACAAGCCGCTCCTTGCGCTCGGCCTGTTCAAGCTGTGGAGCTTAATATTCGGGCTGATCCCTTTGTTCTTGTATTCGTTTTTGGTTAATCGTGTCCTCGTGGATCAGAAGTTAAATGAGCTTTGGCCTGTCATCGCAGGGTATCTGGCTGTTTTCCTGCTTACGACAATTGGAATTGCAGCCAGCAAGCGGTTCTCCAACCAGTTAATCCTGAAATTCGACCTGCGAATCAAGAACAAATTGCTGAAGAAGTATATAAGTCTTGATAGTGAGGTGTACAGCAATTATAGCATTGGCGACGTGAAAAGCCGGATTGAGAACGATTCCGCGGTTGCCGGGAGGTTTTTTACGACCCATATATTAGACTTTATCTACGCTGTCGTTTACGCTATTGCGCTTGCCGTTATTTTGCTGTGCTACGACTGGCGGATTGCGCTCCTCAGCTTTATTTTTGTTCCGGTTTCTTTGGTTACGGTTAATGTTCTGGGAGGGAAAGCGAAGAGCACCGGTGAGGAGCTCTGGAAGCTGCAAATCCAATATGAAAGCTTTTTACATGCCAATTTTCAAAACTGGAAAGATATCAAGACCAACAACCTGGAAGACGCGCAACTCGCTGAATTAAACGGGCACTACAAGAAGATCAGGCCTATTTGGTTTCTGAACCAGCTCTATATGCATCTGGGGATTACCTACTCGTTCTTCACCAAAAACTTCATTACCCAGCTGTTTATCTATTTCATTGGCGGAGTATTTGTTATTAAGGGCTACTCGGAGGTTGGCGTGCTGCTTGTATTTATCAACTTTTACGGGCAGTTCTTCGGGTTCATCGAGAACATCAGCAATGGCATGATGAATTATAAGAGTGATTCGGTGAATATCGAGAAAGTGATCGGGATCTTAAATGTAGAAACAGACAAGAGGCCTTATAAGAAAATCGCCGGAACCGGATTAACCGTTGATAATCTGAGATTTACGTATGAGGGAAACGATTCATTTGCGCTTGACGGGATTTCGTTCTCGGTGAGTAAGGGCGAGCATCTGGCCATCGTGGGACAAAGCGGCAGCGGCAAGTCTACCCTCGCGAAGCTGCTGACCGGGCAGATCAAACCGCAAGCGGGTGCTATACAGATTGGCGGTGTTGATATCCATACAGTGAGCGGCGAGAGTGTTTCGGACAAAGTGAGTATAGTCGTGCAGGAACCTGTTCTTTTCAATATGACAATCCGAGAGAACTTATTGCTGGCAAAGGCCGGCGCAACCGATGCGGAATTGATCAGGTGCTGCCGCAGAGCGCGTATTTATGACTTCATTGAAACATTGCAGGATCAACTCGATACCATCATCGGAGAAAAGGGTGTAAAGCTATCGGGGGGCCAGAGGCAGCGTTTATCGATTGCCCGGGCTTTTTTACAGGACAGGGACATCATTATTTTTGACGAAAGTACAAGCGCCCTTGATAATGAAAATGAGAGTGACATCATTACAGAACTGAAGAGTCTCTCCTCTGGGAAAACCATGATTTCGATTGCTCACCGTTTATCGACTATTGTGGACTGCGACAAGGTAATGGTGCTAAAGGACGGCAGGGTGGCAGCCTTCGATACGCATGACAACCTGCGTAACAGAAACGAACCGTATGATCTGCTGTTCCAGAGCCAGTATATGGCGGGGTGAACTGAAGTATAATTACGATGGTTCCTATTCAGTATAATCGTTATACAAATTGAGGGGGTTTCATGATGACCAATGAAAAAAGAGAATTGTCAACAGAACAACGTGAAGAACTGCTCGGAGCATTGGAAGCCCGTTTTGAGAAACACATGAATCGCCATCCAGGGTTGGAATGGGCTAAAGTGCAAGCAAAGCTGGAAGCGAATCCTGAAAAATGGTGGTCACTCCATGAAATGGAAATAACCGGCGGTGAACCGGATGTGGTTAGGTATGATGAAGAGACGGATGAATACATTTTTTATGACTGCTCACCAGAAAGCCCTAAAGGCCGCAGAAGTGTATGTTATGACCATAAAGCGCTGGAGTCAAGGAAAGAACATAAGCCGAAAAACAGCGCTATGAATATGGTGGCCGCCATGGGCATTGAGCTGTTAACAGAAGAACAATACCGTGAGCTGCAGAAGCTTGGGAATTTCGATATGAAAACATCAAGCTGGGTGAAAACACCTTCTGAGATTAGACAACTTGGTGGTGCTATCTTTGCTGATTTCCGTTACGGCAATGTCTTCGTATATCATAACGGTGCGGATTCTTACTATGGCGCTAGGGGATTCCGTGGCTCGCTCAGGGTCTGACCGCCGAGCCGAGTGATTTTCAAGCGGATTGTGGGTGAAGCGCGTTTTGTACAGACGCAGACACATATGCGCATAGATTATCAAGAAAATAACAAACGATTATTGTATGATTTTACATACAAGAAAACAGGGAGTGGTGGCGGAATGAACTTAGAAGCCGTGTTTGGGCAGTTTCCGATCCTGCAGTCAGATGATATCGTATTGAAAAAGATTGAGGATGATCATCTGGACGAAGTTTTTGAAATCTATAACAATGACCGCGTGTTCGAGTACTGCGGCATCAACCCAAAACACAATAAAGATACTGTGAAGAACATGATAGGGCATTTCGAGAGAGACTATCATAAAAAATCAAGGGCCAAGTGGGGAATCTTCTACCAATCTGAGCCCGGCCGGTTGATGGGTATTATTGAAGCTCAAGATTTTAATCAAAAGGTAAACGTGGTGACGATTGGCTACTTTTTGGCGGAATCGCATTGGGGAAAAGGGATTGCTGCCGGAGCGGTAAACCTGTTGCTTGATTTTTTGTTCAGGGACGTCAACGTCAACAGAATTCAGGCTGAAGTCATGCCTCGAAATGAGAATTCCAAGAAGGTCCTATTGAAGAATGGCTTCATCAAAGAAGGAACGTTAAGACAAGCAACCTTATGGTCAGGTAAAGGGATTATTGATATAGAAATGTACAGTATTCTAAGAGAAGACTATGTAAAATGAGCCGGAACGCAATGAGTTGCTGTCGATTTGCTTCAAGGAAAAGTAGGGTTCTTATTTATATAAGCAAGAGAGAATGGAAGGGGAGAAGTATTGCCCCTTCTTTTTGTTTTTACCATACGTAACGGATGAGACTATAGGGTTAATGAGATTAAAAAGTAAAGAGGTTAATTAGTCGAAAATTTCAATATTAGCAAAAGATTTTTTTGAATATAGTACCGCATTTTAAAGGGATTTGTTATTATTTGTCGAACTTTATCTTTGTCAATTAAATCGCTCACACAGGAAGAATCTTTTTAAAGATAAACCTGAGGAATAGCTACAGAGTAAACTGCTATGCAGCACATCAAATCGAGAAGAGGAGGAACAGCATGAAGAAACAGTTGTTATGGAAGAGATCCTTAGTTTTAATTCTCGCACTCTTACTGGTATTTCCGAATTTGAATATGGTCCGGGCGCAGGCTTCGGGGGGCAACCTGACCGTTGAATCGGCGGTAGCAGGGAATCTGGACGGAAATTTAAACAGCGTTATCTATGCTAATGGGAAGTATACGGCAGTAGGTGAAGGCGGGAAAGTTATTCAATCGGCAGATGGGATGAATTGGACCCTAATCACTGTCCCGTTCTCTAATGCCAAAATTTCATGGCGGAGCATTGCCTTCACTTCAAGTACTTATGTGGTGACAGGTGTAGATTATACAAACTCCACTACAAAAGCCAAGTTGATGGTTTCCACGGACGGAGGCGCAACATGGACGGACAAGTCCACAGCTGTAACTGCTGATGTCTTACAAAGTGTGCGCTACCTCAACGGGGCATTTTATGCTGTTGGCGGAAGATGGAGTACCAGCAATAGTGCCTTTGTCCGGGCGGAGGACTTGGGAGTGGTCTATTCTTCTGCAGATGGGCAGAACTGGAGCCAATGGAGTACAACGGCTTGTTTCTGGCCTAGTGGATCAACCACCAGCACCCCATTTTATTTGACAGACATCTCCTACTTTAATGGAAAATATGTTGTCACCGGAAATGTATTTGCCGGATATGCATACTCGACTAATGGGGCAAGCTGGACAACTAAATTCTTGAGTGGCTTGAGTAATTCATACGGATTGGATTCATTATCTGTGTACAACAGTAAGCTCTATGTATCACATAGCTGGAATGAAGGTTTCGCCAGCAGTGATGGAATGACGTTTACCGCAGATTCATCCTACAATAGAACGCTTGGTGTTGTGCAGGTAGGGTCACAGCTGTATCGTTTTGGCCGGGCAGGAGAGATGTATAGTTCGGTAAACGGCGGAGCGGCGTGGACAGCAGCGAATTCCGTAACGAACCATACGATACGTTCGGCTGCCTCGAACGGTACAGGAATGGTACTGATCACTACGTCATCCCCAAGTCTTGTCGTTACTCCCGATAGAGTAACTTGGAAAAGACTCAGTGGTAATTTACAGGGGATTGCGTATAACGGAAGCGCATGGGGGGTTGCCGGAAGCATAAGTCCTAATGATAGTGCGGAGCTTCCGGATGGATTCATCTTGTCCTCTTCAGGCGGATGGGATCAGCTGAGTACAGCCGATACTCTGCTGCCTGCACAGGGTCTTTCAAAAATTGCATATGGGAACAATCTTTTCGTTGCGGCAGGGAAGAGAGTAGGGGTCTCGGCAGATGCACAAACCTGGACGATCTCCGATCTTCCAGCCGGAGCTGCAGGGCCTGTGACCGGGTTGGCCTATGGCGCCAGCGGCTTTGTTGCCGTAACTAAAGGTGATAAAATCCTCACATCCGCTGATGGAACCTCATGGACTGTAGGCGCAACCTATAGCGGGGCAACATTTTATAACGTGAAGTATGTGAACGGGGTATATGTAGCCTTTGGTACTGGAGGCGTATGGAGCTCCGTGAATGGTACGAGTTGGAGTTCTCTTGATTCGTTAGTTAATGACTATCAGCAATCCAGCGAATATTATTCCATCTATGATGTAACTTATGCAAATGGAAAATACATGGTTGTGGTTACGAATGGCAATGATGGATTTCCTCATGTTCTGGAGACCACAGGAGCATTAAGCGGTGCCTCGGTCTGGACAGACCATGTTATTGACGGAAGCTCAAATTGGACTGAACTGTACTCCATAGATTATGGCAATGGAATGTATGTTGCTGTTGGTTCGGTCTATGACGTTCAGGGAAATCAACATCATGTTGCATACTCTTCCAATGATCTACAGACATGGACCAAGTATGATGAGCAAGCCCTGGGAGTAAGCGGAAGCGGATTAAGCCAGGTTCTCTATCAAAATAATAAATTCTATATTGTTGGTAACGGGAATACAAAAATTGTGCTCGGAAGTGGGGGGATAGCGGAAACGACCCCGGCGGCAGTGATCGACTACACCGCCGAGCAGTTAACCGGCCTAACGGCAAACGGTTCCTACACCGTGAACGGTAATGTAGTCACGGCAGACGCCAGCGGCAAGCTGGCGATGGACAGCAGTTGGCTGGGAACACCGCTGAGCATCGTGAAGAAGGGCAACGGCACGACAACTACAGACAGCACAGCGCAGACGCTGAATGTTCCGTCGCGTCCGGCGGCACCAAGCAGTGTCGGCAAGACGAATGAAACAGCCGTGAATGCGAACGACGGCTCGCTCACGAATGTGACCACTGCAATGGAGTACAAGAAAGGCTCCGTAGGGGCTTGGTCAGATGTAACGGGTACAAGCGTAACCGGACTTGCACCGGACATGTACTACGTCCGGACGAAAGCAACGTCGTCGGCATTTGCGTCAGCTCCCGTACAAGTGACGGTCGGCGCGTTCACGGCCACACCGGAAACAACCCCGGCGGCAGTGATCGACTACACCGCCGAACAGTTAACCGGCCTGACGGCAAGCGGCTCCTATACCGTGAACGGTAATGCAGTCACGGCAGACGCCAGCGGCAAGCTGGCGATGGACAGCAGTTGGCTGGGAACACCGCTGAGCATCGTGAAGAAGGGTAATGGCTCCACGACTACAGACAGCACGGCGCAGACGCTGAATGTTCCGTCCCGTCCGGCGGCACCGAGCAGTGTCGGCAAGACGAATGAAACAGCAGTGAATGCGAACGACGGCTCACTCACGAATGTGAGCACTGCAATGGAGTACAAGAAAGGCTCCGCAGGGGCTTGGTCAGACGTAACGGGTACGAGCGTACCCGGACTTGCACCGGACATGTACTACGTCCGGACGAAAGCGACGTCGTCAGCATTTGCGTCAGCTCCCGTACAAGTAACGGTTGACATGTTCACGGCCACACCGGAAACGACCCCGGCGGCAGTGATCGACTACACCGCCGAGCAGCTGACTGGGCTGACGGCAAACGGCTCCTACACCGTGAACGGTAATGCAGTCACGGCAGACGCCAGCGGCAAGCTGGCGATTGACAGCAGCTGGCTGGGAACACCGCTGAGCATCGTGAAGAAGGGCAACGGCACGACAACTACAGACAGCACAGCGCAGACGCTGAATGTTCCGTCCCGTCCGGCGGCACCAAGCAGTGTCGGCAAGACGAATGAAACAGCGGTGAACACAAACGACGGCTCGCTCACGAATGTGAGCACTGAAATGGAATACAAGAAAGGCTCTGTAGGGGCTTGGTCAGATGTAACGGGTACAAGCGTAACCGGACTTGCACCGGACATGTACTACGTCCGGACGAAAGCAACGTCGTCGGCATTTGCGTCAGCTCCCGTACAAGTGACGGTCGGCGCGTTCACGGCCACACCGGAAACAACCCCGGCGGCAGTGATCGACTACACCGCCGAACAGTTAACCGGCCTAACGGCAAACGGTTCCTACACCGTGAACGGTAATGTAGTCACGGCAGACGCCAGCGGCAAGCTGGCGATTGACAGCAGCTGGCTGGGAACGCCACTGAGCATCGTGAAGAAGGGTAACGGCTCGACGACTACAGACAGCACGGCGCAGACGCTGAATGTTCCGTCCCGTTCTGCGGCTCCAAGCAGTGTCGGCAAGACGAATGAAACAGCAGTGAATGCGAACGACGGCTCGCTCACGAATGTGAGCACTGCAATGGAGTACAAGAAAGGCTCCGCAGGGACTTGGTCAGACGTAACGGGTACAAGCGTAACCGAACTTTCACCGGACATGTACTACGTCCGGACAAAATCGACGCCAACAACATTCGCTTCAGCTCCCGTACAAGTGACGGTCGGCGCGTTCATGGCCACGCCGGAAACAACCCCGGCGGCAGTGATCGACTACACCGCCGAGCAGCTGACCGGCCTGACGGCAAACGGCTCCTACACCGTGAACGGTAATGCAGTCACGGCAGACGCCAACGGCAAGCTGGCAATCGACAGCAGCTGGCTGGGAACACCGCTGAGCATCGTGAAGAAGGGTAACGGCTCGACGACTACAGACAGCACAGCGCAGACGCTGAATGTTCCGTCGCGTTCTGCAGCTCCGGTTGGAGTGACCGTCACAGATATCACGTATGGCGGGGCTAACAACGGTTCCATTCAGAATGTGACACTCCAGATGGAGTACAAGAAAGGCAGCGCAGGCTCTTGGACAACTGTGGAGGATACCGCGATAACCGGCCTTGCCCCTGATACCTACTACATCCGGGTAAAGGCGACGCCAGCATCCTTTGCTTCCATTGCTCTTCAAGTTACCGTGCATAACTCCAATGCAGTCATTCCAGCCGCACCTGAAGTCACAGCTGACGATCAGAACAATACGATTGTCGGTCTCGATACGAGCATGGAGTTTGCAGTAGATGATAAATCTTATGTACGGTATGACGGT
Organism: Paenibacillus sp. P3E; assembly: GCF_001909045.1. Classification (NCBI taxonomy): domain Bacteria; kingdom Bacillati; phylum Bacillota; class Bacilli; order Caryophanales; family Paenibacillaceae; genus Paenibacillus; species Paenibacillus sp. P3E. The sequence goes on from NZ_LVWH01000186.1 coordinate 35,817, forward strand.
ACTAACCTGCCGGATTTAAGCGGCAATCATATCGTTAAAGTAAGGGTGGCTGCCAGTGGCTCTTTACCGGCACCGTCTACTACACTGACCTTTACGGATAGTGTGCCTGCTCCAGCTGGCGGTCTCAACTTGAGCGCCAGCGATCCAAGCGGCACGGGCAATAACGGTAAAACCCAAATCACAGTCACACCTGCACCTGCAGCTGGGCATAATTTATACTATAAGAACTTTGGCACCGGCAGTGCCGTAGTGCCGAATGTAGGAGACATCCTTGCAGGCTACACGCTTGTGGGAAGTGATGGATTGGTTCCTGCGGCGAATGGTGAAAGAATGGGGATTGCTGAAGTTGATGCGGGCGGCAAGGTAGTGAAGTATGGAAGCGTGATAGCAGTTGTAGTTGCTGAAACGGCGGCTCCTAGCACAGATCCAGGCAACACGAATAGCAATACCGGCGGCACGCCCAGTGGCACTGGGGGGATTACCGAAGTAATAGTCCTTGTTAACGGCAAGCAAGAGAATGCAGGCACAGCGACGACCACAACTACCGGTACCGTAAAAACAACTACTATCGCTGTTGATCCATCCAAACTCCAAGCGAAGCTGGATACGGAAGGCAAAGGGGCAGTGGTTACAATTCCGGTATCACAGGATTCCAACATTTTCGTCGGCGAACTGAATGGTCAGATGATTAAAAACATGGAGAATGTATCGTCAACACTAGTGCTTCAGACGAATAATGCTTCCTACATCTTGCCGGCCAAGGAAATCAACATCGGGGCGATGGCTCAGCAATTCGGTACCGGTGTGAAGCTGGAAGATATCAAGCTGAAGATTACCATTGGTGAGACTTCGACGACCATGAGTCAGGTGATAACAGGGGCAGCAAGCAGAGATGGTTTTACCCTCATTGCTCCTTCATTGGATTTCACTATTACTGGAACTTACGGCAATTCGACAGTGGAGATCAGCCGGTTTAACGCGTATGTTGAGCGGACAGTAGCACTTCCGGCCGGCATTGACCCGAAACGGATCACAACAGGGATTGTTGTAGACCCTGATGGAACAGTGCGGCATGTACCGACCAAAATCATCCTGAAGGACGGAAAGTATTATGCAGAGATTAACAGCCTGACGAACAGCTCCTATTCGGTGGTCTGGCATCCAATGACCTTTGCTGATGTGGAGAACCATTGGGCTAAGGATGCGGTGAATGATATGGGCTCACGTATGATAGTTAACGGAGTGAACGAAACAACATTTAATCCGAATTCTGATATTACCCGGGCGGAGTTCGCGGCAATTATCGTACGCGGTCTGGGGCTGAAGCTTGGGGAAGGAAAAACAGCATTTGCGGATGTACCTGCGGATGCCTGGTATGCAGGAGCGGTAGAAACAGCTTCTGAGTTCGGTCTGATTACCGGCTTCGAAGACGGAACATTCCGTCCAGATGCCAAAATCACCCGTGAGCAGGCGATGAATATTATTGCCAAAGCGATGAAGCCGACCGGACTTGCTGACCGGACCGGGGCTGCAGATGCTGCGAGCGTGCTTGCCAGCTTCATAGATGCAGGAAGTGTAGGAGACTGGGCTAAGGACAGTCTCGCACTGGCCGTCAAAGCAGGCTTGATCAGCGGCCGCAGCGGTAACAAACTGGAGGCCAAATCCAATGTCACCCGTGCAGAAGTGGCAGTCCTGATTCAACGGCTGCTACAGAAGTCGGATCTTACGAATTAAATTCGGAATAAACAGCGAAAAAGCGGATTCAGACCCAGTCTGAACCCGCTTTTTTGCTTTTGTTTCCGGAGGGGAACATACCTCTGTTAATCCCACTATATCTATACATATCAAGAGCTGGCAGACAGTATGAGGCAAGTACGCGGCCCGGCAGCTTTTCAAAGTCCAAGTTAACATAGGAAAATTCCGCTCCGATCCTTTATACTAGTAAAAGTCAGAACACATCTAAGGAGCTGCCTAACCCATTATGAATAAAAAAGAAGTCGCACACATACGCAAGCAGTTTAAGCTGGATCATGATTTGCTGAACCTCCATGATATTCTTAACGTGTATATTATGAAGGAGACGAACGAGATTTATCATTGGGAGCGCCTGCCGTTTGGCCTTGTGGACAGAGAGAAGCAGGAGCTCTATATGGGCAATTTCAAAAAATTGCTGACCGGCGATCTGGACCATAAGCTGTTCGAGTTGAAGTTTCAGGAGGACGCAGAGGATCCGGCGCGGGTCATGCTTCACCAAGGCCTGGTGACAGGTGATCCTGAAGAATGGCAGGACCTGATGATGCTGCTGGTGGACAAAATGCTGGTAGATGCCAAGTATGAAAAGGACATGGTGGTCACTTTTGTGCGCGGGCAGTATTATCGTCCGACCAAGGCCAGAAATGATGAAGCCGAAGAGAGTGAGAAGAACGAGATGTTCGCGCATCCGTTCATTCTGTGCAGCGTGAATTCCACGGAGCAACAGCGCAAGAACCTCATGTTCGATTATGTGGAGCGGGAATTCAAGTACAATATTATCGTCGATCCGATTGTTAAGCTCAGTACGCCGGAGCAGGGTTTCTTTTATCCGAGTGTGACGGACAACTATTCGGATGTGAACCGCATTCTATATTGTACGGGAAAATCTAATTTTCCGGACCCTCGGTTTATTGAGCAGGTCTTGAATGCGGAGACCTCTGTAACGGCGCTCGAGGAACGGTCCTACTTTGAGGACATCGTGAAGGAAGTGGCGGGTGAACTGCTCGATACGACCACCCTTGCCCAGGTATATGAGCAGATTCAGCAGGTCATTGAAGATGGCGCAGGGGAAGAAGAGCCACCTAAGCTGGATTACAAAGACGTGGAACGTGTCCTGGCGGGAAGCGGTGTTGAGAACGTGACGGCGGAAAAGGTGGAGCGGGCATTCGAAACCATCATCGACGATAAGAACTATGAAATGAAGGCGAGCAGTGTGATCCCGAAATTCACGACCAAGTCGATCAAGATCGAAACTAAGGTAGCTACCATTTCCATCAGCCCGCAGGACCTGAGATATGTGAAGCAGGTGAACTATCAAGGGAAACGCTGCATCATGATCGAGGTGGACGAGGATGTCGTGATCGAAGGATTTACGCTCAGTACGGAGACGTTGTAGTTAGAATAGGTGATTTTACATCCGCTTAACATGCCTCATATGATCACATGATATAACAGTAATTAACTAGTGATAAGAGGTGGATGTTGGATGAAGCTTAGCAAAGAAGAGAAATCATGGATTCTGTATGACTGCGGCAATTCGGCGTATTCGATGGCGGTGACCACGGCGCTTTTGCCCATAGTATTTGGTATGTTTAGGAATGTGAGCAGCAGCATGGATCTGGGGTATTTTAATTCCATCGCAAGTATTCTGGTGGCGATCCTCAGCCCGGTATTAGGGACGATCGCTGATTACAAGGACACGAAGAAGCGTTTCTTCGTGTTTTTTACTATGATCGGGGTGTTGGCTACCGCTTCGTTGGCCTTCGTCGCACCTGCTAGCGGACAGTGGCAGCTATTAATTGTATTCTATATCCTGTCAGCCATCGGTTTTGCCGGAGCTAACATTTTCTATGACTCTTTTCTGGTGGATGTTACGAAGGATGAGCGGATGGATAAGGTATCGACCCGGGGGTTTGCTTTTGGCTATATTTCCAGCGTTATTCCTTTTGGGATCAGCCTGCTCTTGATTCTTGCTCTGGGGATGGATAAGGCCACCGGTTATCAGATTGGATTCATTATTACGGCCCTTTGGTGGGGGCTGTTGACCATACCCATGATCAGGGATGTGAAGCAAAGACACTATATTGAGCCTGAGCCCAGACCGGTGATCCGCAGCTTCAGAAGACTGGCTAGCACCTTCAGGAATATCAGACAGCACAAAATGGTCTTTGTTTTCTTGCTTGCTTACTTTTTCTATATTGACGGGGTAGATACGATTATTAAAATGGTAGTGCCTTATGCGACGTCCGTTCTGGGCGCTGATGCCTTAGACACGTTTTCCTTGCTTGGCATTCTGCTGGTGATCCAGATTATTGCTTTTCCCTGTGCTATCCTCTATGGCAACCTGGCCAAAACCTACTCCGCCCGGACGATGATTATTGTGGGGATATTCACCTATATCATTGCCTGTATCGCGGCTTTCTTTATCACTTCCGTCTGGCATATTTTTATTCTTGGGGCGTTGATTGGTTCAGCCCAGGGCGGCATTCAGGCGCTCAGCCGGTCCTATTATGCGAAGATTATCCCTAAGGAAAAATCCAATGAATTCTTTGGCTTTTACAATATCTTTGGCAAATTCGCGGCGATCATCGGTCCTGCGCTCATGTCTTTGACAACTACCTTAACGGGCAATGCCAGCCTTAGTATTCTATCGGTGATCCCGTTATTTATCATTGGATTTGTCATCTTTATCACTCTGCCGAAGCAGGAGCCTGGAGTACTTCACAAACCGTGAGCCGGATTACACCCACCCTGTATACTCCAGAATAGACGCCTTCGCGGACTGTACCTCGGACTGTGCACCTTTACGCCATTCCTTGGGTGACACCCCCATTAGCCTGGAGAAAGAGCGGTTGAAGCTGGAAATGGAGTGAAATCCCACTTGTTCGGAGATGGAGAGAATAGAATTTTCCGTACTCTTAAGCTGCTTACAGGCCTCTTCAATCCGGGTACTGCTCAGGAAATCGAGAGGGGCGGTGCCCATGATCTCATGGAATTTTCTGCGGAAATGCGTGGTGCTCAGGTGGCACAGATCTGCCAGGAAATCGATGGTCATAGGGGTCATGTAGTTTGTGGTGATATATTCCAGAGCCGGGGAAATGATAAAATCACCCTTCAGGCTATGCTCGGTGTCTTGTTCCGCCAGCGTTTCATTCGTGGAATGGATTCTAAGGAGTTCGATATACAGTGATAACAACAAGCCGTAGGCACTTTCCTGATAGTAGGGGTTCTGCTGCTTCAATTCCTCGACGACGGATGTGGCCAGGGAATAGACCTTGGGATACTGCGCCTTGTTCAAAATACAGTTCTTCCCCTGCACCCGCCACAGATTCGGTTCGAAGCTGCTGTAGGCACTTTTGAAGGAATGCTGGAACAGATCCTCCGGGGAGAAAAAAAGATAAGACCACAGACTGGCTTCACCCGGTGAACTGTACGTCGTATGGGGAAGATACCGGGGGAGAAAGGTCACATCACCGGCTTTAAAGGGGACGGCCTCTCCTTTGATCTCCATGATGCCGCTGTCTGAATAACAAATACCAATCTCCAAATGGTTATGGAAATGCAAATGCTCAGATTTGATATCGGAAATCCTCCAGCGGTCTCCGCTCAGCAGCAGGATAGGAAAATGGATCGGCAGGCTGTAGTGGCGGTACTCGATGACGGGTTTCTTTTTTCTGGGCATATGTAATTGCTCCTTCTCCCTAACAATAAATGGTCGAAACTGCACACTTTTACTGCGAATATGCTTAGATGTAGACTATTTTACTGCTTACAATAGAGTCTGTAAAGCGCTTGCACGCATATGGACGGATATGAAGTGTTCGACAAGAGAGGGGATTAAGATGGATAAATTAACGTATGACAAGGAAGAAATTCTACGCATTATCGACAAAGTGACCCGAAAAACCTTGGCTATGGATTTAACGTGGGAATGGCCTTGCGGGGTGGCGTATTACGGGGTGTCCAGAGCTTATCAGACCACAGGCAATAAGGATTATCTGAACATGCTGATCCAGTGGGTGGATGAATATATCGAGCTTGGCCTGCCGGACTGGACGGTGAACACCTGTGCCATGGGCCATATGCTGATCACCTTGTATGAAGAGACAGGCAACCAGAAATATTGGGATATTGTGATGAGCAAGGCGGATTATCTTCAGCATAGAGCGCTAAGATTCGGGGACAATGTGCTGCAGCATACGGTATCCGTATCGAATGATTTTCCGGAGCAGGCTTGGGCGGATACGCTGTTTATGGCGGCCTTTTTCCTGCTGCGGGTGGGAAGCAAACTGAAGGACCAGGCGATGATCCAGGATGCCCTGAATCAATATTACTGGCACATCAAATACCTGCAAGACCCCAGCACCGGGTTCTGGTTCCATGGCTACAATAATGTGAAGCAGGATCACATGTCCGGATTGTATTGGGGGAGAGCGAATGCCTGGGGTGCCTATACCATGTCTCAGGTCAAACCTTTGCTCAATGACTGGTATCTGTATCCGCAGTGTATGGACGTGGAATGTTCGCTGCGTGATCAGCTGGCCGCGCTGAAGCTGGTACAGACGGAGAACGGCTTGTGGCGGACGGTGCTGGATGACGTGGAATCCTATGAAGAAGTATCTGCATCCTGCGGGATTGCGGCGGCGATGGTGGGTAACGGCAATCCGCTGCATACCAAATATGTGCAAAAGGCCCTGAAAGGCATTCTGGACCATATCAGCGAAGATGGACGGGTACTGGGGGTATCGGGCGGAACTGCAGTGATGAAGGACCGGGAAGGGTACCGCAATATTCCCAAAGACTGGATTCAGGGCTGGGGACAAGGCTTAGCACTCGCTTTTCTGTCCGATATGCTTCAATAGGAGGGAACACGTTGTCCAAACATAGAGCGGGAGCCTTTACGCTGCCGGGAGAATCCGGTTATGAGGCGCTGACCCTGGAACTCGCTGAACGGTGGGGTGCCGATGTCATCCGTGACAGTGACGGCACGAAGTTGTCCGATGAGATTATCCACGCAGGATACGGCATCTATTCTACCCTCTGTATCATTAGGGATCATAACGAGTGGGCTTCGCGCAATCCGGATAAGCTGCAGCAGTGCTTTCTCATTACGAATCCGAAGGTAGCGGTGCAGGGGTATGTATCCATCTATCTGATGGAGGATTTTTTTGCTGAACAATTCAGAGTGAATGATTCCAAAGAGGCGTTTAAGTATTGGCAGGTTGTTGACCGGACGACAGGGGAGGAGGTTCCCAGAGAACAGTGGAATTATGAACGGGAAGCGGGGAATGTGGTCCTTACCGGAATTGCGCCTTGGCATAAATACACGGTCAGCTTCATGGCCTACCGGATCTGGGAAGAGATTTCCATGTACAATCACACCACGAATCATTGGGATAAAGAGCATTTGATGCAGATTGACCCCATGTATGCAGACACGCAAAAGTATCTGCTGGACTGGATGGAAGACTGGTGTCTGCAGCATAAGGAAACAACGGTTGTCCGGTTCACTTCGCTTTTTTATAATTTCGCCTGGATCTGGGGCAGCAGTGAGCGCAACCGCCATCTGTTCTCGGACTGGGGTTCATATGACTTCACAGTAAGTGCAAGAGCACTTGATCTGTTTGCTGAGAGATACGGCTATTCGCTGTCGGCCGAGGATTTTGTGAATGGCGGGAAATACCGCGTCAGTCATACCCCGGCTGAGCAGCGCAAGCTCGATTATATGGCTTTTATCAATGATTTTGTCATCGGATTTGGCAAGCAATTGATTGACCTTGTGCATAAGCACGGCAAGCTGGCGTATGTCTTTTATGATGACAGCTGGGTGGGCATGGAGCCATACAACGACCGTTTTCAGGAGTTTGGCTTGGACGGGATGATTAAATGCGTGTTCTCAGGCTATGAGGCAAGGCTGTGTGCCGGGGTAAAAGTGGATACGCATGAGATCCGGCTGCATCCGTATCTGTTCCCGGTTGGTTTAGGCGGAGCACCTACCTTTATGGAGGGCGGGGACCCTACGCTGGATGCCAAGAAATACTGGATTCATATCCGGCGGGCCCTCCTGCGCGAGCCGGTCGACCGGATCGGACTAGGCGGATACCTGCATCTGGTAGAGCCATACCCGGATTTCTGTGATTATATCGAGAAGATTGCGGGTGAATTCCGGGAGATTCAAGAGCTGCATCAACAGGGCAAGCCGTATCAGATCAAGACGAAGGTAGCCATTCTGCATGCTTGGGGCAAGTTGAGATCGTGGACGCTGTCCGGCCATTTTCATGAAACGTTCATGCATGATCTGATTCATATCAATGAAGCGTTATCCGGATTGCCGGTAGATGTGCAGTTCATAGATTTTGAGGATATCCGCCAGGGGAAGCTGCAAAATTGTGATGTAGTGATCAATGCGGGCTCTGCCGGTTCAGCCTGGAGCGGCGGGGACTGCTGGAAAGACAGCAAGTGCGTGGACGTCCTGACCCAGTGGGTGTATGAGGGCGGTACCTTTATTGGTATTAACCAGCCTTCGGCGGTCAACGGGTACGACAGCTTTTTCAGAATGGCACATGTTCTCGGTCTGGATGAAGATACAGGCTCAAGAGTAGCACATGGCCGATGGACCTATGAGGTGAAGGCGGAGCAGGGATTGGTGCCTGAAGGGGCCAGCCTAACACCTAAGCCTAACATTTATCTTACCGACGGGTCTGCCACAGTGATGGATGAAGCAAGCGGAAAGATAACCCTGTCCACTCATGCCTTCGGTAACGGTAAGGGAATCTACCTTCCTTCTTTTGTATTCAGCTGGGAAAATACACGATTGCTGCTGAATCTGCTTCGCTATGCGGGCAAAGAGCTGCATGAGACGAAGTACATTACGGACAACTTGTATACAGAGTGTGCTTATTATCCGGAGAGTAAGAAGCTCGTTGTGATGAACAATAGCGGCCAGCTGCAAAGGACTACGATCCATACGGAGTATGGAGAACACACCATGGAATTGGCTCCGTATGGCACGGTTATCCTAACTATAGGCGGTAAATAGAATCGCTGCGAAAATAGTAAAAGAGGGGCTTTCGCCCCTCCGTTTCTTTATTTATGTTTTACGATTTAACCACTCAGAGCGAACTAAACCTAAGTGCCAAATGTCTTCGTATATACCCCATTTTAAAACTTCATGTTTGGCTAACCCTTCAACCATCAAGCCCGACTTTTCCATTACTCTCTTAGAACCAATGTTTTTGGCCATGCATCTTCCATGTATTCTTTCAAGACCTAATCCATTGAAACCGAACTCAATCAAAGCTTGGCAAGCTTCTGTGGCAAAGCCCGTATTCCAATAATCAGGTTGAATAAAAAAACCTAATTCACCGTTGTTATGTTCTTTTGAGACACTGACTAATCCACAATTTCCAATATAATCGTTTGTATTCTTTTTGAATAAACCGAACTCGTATGCCAAACCATTATCGAAATTCTCATTTACAAAGTTTATCCACCAATCAACAGTCTGTCTTGGATAAGGGTGTGGAAGCTTAATCGTAGTCTCAGCAATTTCATGTTGGCTAACTACTTGAAATATGGATTCTGCGTCCTCTTCTTTGTAACGTCTCATTAAGAGTCTACTTGTTTCTAAAATAATATGTTGGACATCCCCATGTAAATCAATCCTTTCAAAGGTAGAATTTTATTCCATTTCCTAGTGTAACATCTGCTATGATCAAATGGATTATGTATATTC
>NZ_LVWH01000187.1:0-149492 GCF_001909045.1 Paenibacillus sp. P3E
TTTTATAGTTATATACTACCATATTCATCTCTATATACAAGATCTAAATCACTAGATTCCCACTATTTATTGATAAAATTCTTACAATACGGAATTTTCAAGTCACGGCTTGCCGAATTTAGGACATCTTAGCGTGGATAATCAGGCGATGGGTTGGGTTAACCAATGGATCACAAGTAATTAGTGTGAGTATTTTGTCATCACCCCGGCCATTCAAGACGGAAACATCCGTAGGTTCAACAATCGAGATATCGTATACTACATAGCGGTAATCATGCCCACTCGTCTGTACGGATATGGTATCGCCGATCGCAACTTCATTCAATCTGTTAAAAAGCCGGCCGGCCGTTCTTGATCTGTGTGCTGCAATCGCAGCATTGCCAACCTGTCCTATTGCAGCGGTCTCTTGCATATGAGCGGCAGCATGTTTCATATTGGCTTTGGTGGCGCCCTCCAGGATAGGGAGCTTCAGATTGATTTTATCGATCTGGATGATGCCTGTGATCTTCCCACCCAACCGAATTTCAGGGGATGGCGGTTCCGTCGCCTCCGCCTGATCCCCTGAAGACTCGTCTGCAAGAAGCTGCGTGACTCTGGCGTACTGCTTACTCAGGTCGGACTCCGGAGACGTTGAAGGCGCACTTTCACTATAAGCCTGTTCAGCTTCTTCCAGCAGCTTCTGCTGCTGCCAATCGTTGTACCACTCGTTAGCTTTGGGGTACAGCATAATCAGAATCCCAGCAAGAATAATAAGATAAGAGAACTTGCGCATGAACATCACCTCCGTAAGTTAGTTTGTGCAGCCCCTGGCAGAAAGGACTGTCCCCTCATTTGAAGGAGCCTTTTCAAAATACCCACTTCCGGCTTCCGAAAAAATTTATAATCACGGTTACACCGGTAACCAGCACTTTGGCAATCAGCACCTGAAGACCGAAGCGGTCTGTCAGCAAATGCATAAGCAGCACCGAAATGCCCAGCACAACGAGGTTAAGTACAATAAACCTAACCAGCTGCATCCGGTCAAATCCGTCCTGACTCCCGCGGTTGTGGTCCTTAAAGGTCACTTTTTTATTCCATATAAAACTGTTGGCTGTACCGGTACTGTATGAAATAATCTGTGCCGGTGTATTCATCATTCCAAGCGAATGCAGCAGGGTAAATACGGCAAAATCAATCAATGTATTCAGCAGGCCTACGGCATTGAATTTCAAAAACTGGACAAAACCTGCATTCAGTTTTTTATTTAACATAATCGCTTTCCTTCCGCATGTCCGCGCGCTCTACATCCCTATCAACGTCACCATAGCCCTTAGTCTCGCGCACGATATACAGCGGTCTATCCTTGGACTCATCATAAATCCGCCCGATATATTCACCAATTACACCAAGCAGCATGAGCACAATACCGTTAAACAGCAGGTTGACGCCCACGATAGAAGCCCAGCCCGGAACGGTCCAAGAAGTGAAAACCCTTTGGAATAAAACAAAGAATAAATAAAGAAAGCTGGAGAAGGAAAGAAAAAAGCCAACATAGGAGGCGATTTTCAGCGGCTTATGGGAAAAGGAGGTGATGCCGTCGAGCGCAAACCGGATCATTTTCTTCAGGGGGTATTTGGTTTCGCCGGCAAAACGCTCTTCACGGATGTATTCCACCATGGTCTGCCGGAAGCCCACCCAGCTTACCAACCCGCGCACATAACGGTTCTTCTCCTTCAGACCACGCAGCACATCGCATACTTTACGGTCAATCAAACGGAAATCCCCTGTATCTGTAGGAATATCCACACTTGTCATGCTGCTCAGCAAACGATAGAAGATCTTCGCAGTTGCTTTTTTGAAAAAAGTCTCTCCGTGGCGTTTGAGCCGCTTGGCATAAACAACATCATAGCCCTCTTTCCACTTCGCGATCATCTGCAAAATGACCTCCGGCGGGTCCTGGAGATCCGCATCAATAACAACGACCGCCTCGCCTTCAGCATAATCCATCCCCGCCGTGATCGCTACCTGGTGGCCGAAGTTGCGTGAGAAATCGATCAGCTTGACATGCTCATCTTGACGGCTGACCCCGCGCATAATCTCGGCTGTACGGTCCCGGCTTCCGTCGTTGACGAAGACCAGCTCGTAGGAATCGCCGCAACCGTCCATAACCTTTTTGAGACGCTCATACGTATGCTGAATGACTTCCTCCTCATTGAACATGGGGACAATTACACTGTATCTGGCTTTCACCTTTGTTCCTCCTCAGAATTTTATGAAGCATTACTTCAGATCCTTTTATAAGTAAAACAGGTTTTGTAAGCACACGCTTAGTTGAATCAGCATATGCTTCCAGATCGGCTCCATACAACACCGCCATAGAAGCATATGCCTAGTTATTTACTACATAAATCAAAAGATATACAGCTGCCTCACAAGCATTGCGAGTCCACTAGAATACCCAAGAAGGGAACCAGCGCAGCATAACGTCCACATAGTCTTTACTGACCTGCATACCTGACAGTACGGGATAAAACAATACAAAGAGCAGTGCGGCTCCGGCCACATAGGCATAACGCATGTAGCGGGCTTCGGGATATTTGCTGTCGAGCAGCTTCATGATATATACAATGGCAAGAATCATGAACGGCACCATCGCAAAATAGTGGTAAAGGAATGTCTCACGCGGCACCAGCATCCACGGTACATACTGCGAGAAGAACCCGATCCAGATCATGTACAGGTTCTTGTCCTTGCGCTTCACTGTAAACCAGACTGCAGCCAGCATAGCAAAGACTCCGGTCCACCAGATCAGCGGATTCCCCATCGTGACAATACTGCTGACCTGGCCTTCGGGCAGGCCTTCTCCCCCACTGAAGAACCATACCGGCCGTTTCATAAACGGCCACTCCCACCAGGAAGAAGCGAACGGATGAGTGGCAACAAGCTGGCTGTGGTAATCATACATATTCTTCTGCGCTTGGATCAGGCCTTTGAAGGTATAGCCATCCGCCGAGACGGACAGTACAGGGATAAAGGACAGGCTATAGATGATGCCTGGAATAATTACAAAGAACAACAGACAGCTAAGCAGGGTAATGATAGTATTCTTCCAGAATGATCCGGCAGCAGTGTGGCAAGCGGCTTTCAGCTCCTGATCCCCCACTATGCCTTCAGACAGCAAACGTCCCGCCGCCTTGTATTCTCTATAGCGTTCAAATAAGCCAAGCGCCAGCATAATAGCAAGCCCGGCTCCTCCATAGATTACGATCCATTTGGAGGCAACGCCGATTCCGAAGAACAGACCCGACCAGAATAGGGGGACCAGCGTCCGGCGCAGTGGTACACGATAGAAATTCATTGTGAAATACCTCTGCATGAAATAGAACATCAGCATAATGAAGAATACGCCGTAGACATCGATCGTTGAGATGCGCGTCTGGGTGAAGTGCATGAAATCGAGTGCGAACAGTCCGGCGGCAAGTGCGGCGTAGAGACTCTTTTTGAAGAGCCTCAGGGCCATTATATAGATCAGCGGCAGCATTGCGATCCCAAAGAGGGTACCGATGATCCGCCAGCCAAACGGATTGACGCCGAACAGCTCCATGCCGACCGAGATCAGCAGCTTGCCAAGCGGCGGGTGGGTATTCTCATACGGAACAATACCATGGGCATACTCATAGGCCGTACGGGCATGATAGATTTCATCAAAGTAGGTGCTGTTCATGAACCCGGAGTTTTCCGGAATAATCGACTGTTCGTCAAACAGGTTGGACGGCTGGCCTCTCTTGGCAGCAGCGCCATCAGGTGTAATGCTTGCTACCGGAAGCGGTATTTTGCCTCCTCCTTGTTCATAAAAGGCCATCTCATTCAAAGTGAAGCCTGGCGATGTGACGGTCAGTTTCACATATCTTGCCGCTACGTTCAAAGGCTGGCTTTTCCAAATGAATACATTACCGACATCTTCGTTGACGTCCAGCGGGCTGTTCCAGACATCCGGCGACTCGCTGAACTCCAGCTTGAATTTGCCGGTTCCGACACCGCCGAATATATTCACACGTTCCAGCTGCCTGCTCTGGCCAAGATCTACATAAAAGCTCTGGCCGCTGGCTGCCGGTTCCCACAGGGTTTCCGGGGCTTTGGTAGAGCCCAGATGAAACAAGGCCAATGCCGCATATACGGCGGTAATGCCGAGCATCCAGATCCAGTCTTTGCGCTGCAGCTTAAACCTGCCGGCTCTAACGCTCTTCACCAGCGGACGGATTCCCTCAGCGAGTTCCATATCGGCATCATACTTCTCTGATGGAGTGGCCGGTGATACGAGCTCTTTGATGTTTTTACGGACATATACGGAATAGCCTACATACAGCATATATAACGCCAAAGCGATATTGGCAATTGCAGTCACCAGCACAATCCCGTCTGAGGGCGGGTTATTGCCGGCGTTCAGATGAGCCAATGTATACCCTACATTAAGATACTGTGTCAAAGTAAAGCCGAGGAACAGCGTCAAGAACCGCCGGTCACGGCTCTCAATATAGGTGAACAGACACAGGATCAAGGCCGGGTACATGTAACGTTCATGCATTTTGGTACCGAACACGAACACGATTATAATCAGAACCATACCAATGAAGAAGGACTTCGACAGGTCTTTGCGGTCTTTTATGAAAGAGTAATACGCTGCAAGGGCAACGGCCGCCAGGATGAAAATAAACCCCCAGGCACGGTAGGTAATCCCGAGCCACATGGAATCAATCGAAGCCCACATCGGGTCGGTCAGCGCATATAGATTAAAGGCATTCACCGTGGAATAAGGATAGGAGGATAAGGTTCCCTTATAAAGGTCAATAAGTCCTCCGAGTCCGCCATTATTCCAGAAGAATGGAGCAGCCAGAACGGCAAAGATGCCAAGACCGTAAAGGGCGCCGACCGCCAGCTGCTTCCACGCACGGTGATGATAGAAAGCAAGCAGCAGAACAGGCGTGAATATTAGGGCCTGTGGTTTAATCAGCGTGGCCAGAGCAAAAAAGATAGCCGAACGCACAAATCCTTGTTCCGAGGCAGCCAGAATACTGAGCAGCAGGAACACTAAAAAGAACGAGTCCGCTTGCCCCCAAGCAGCAGAATCCATCAGTACAGCCGGATTGAACAGGAACAGCAACATCAGGCCGATAGCCACACCGGAGCCCAGCTTCTTGCGGCCTGCGCGGTAGATCAGCCAGCCCAGTACCAAGTCGGAGATGATTGCCGGCAGCTTAAAGAGCAGATTCTCTCCTCCGGAGCCATGTGCAAATCCGAACAGCCCGCGAATGAGGCTAAGCACATACAATATGTACAAATATCCAGGAGGATAATCAGCAAAATACCCCTTTTCATAAAACTTTCCTGGCCCCAGGTCCACAAGACGCTGCCCCCAGGCGATGAAGGTATTCATGTCATTTTGATATCCTTGTGCGGTCAATCCGATCCAGACCCGCAGGATCAATGCTGCGCCGAAGACAACATAGAGCCATCTGGTATAGATAGCATCCGGCTGCTTCAGAAGCCGGTCACTGCGGAATGCCCTATTATAGAAGAAAGCGAAAAAGACGCTAAATACCGCCGATAGTAAAAGAAGCTTGGCAGGCGATACTTTGTGCGGTGTCTCAGCAGCTTTGCTGCTTCCGTTCTGGGCTGCCGCCGCTCCGCTGTCAAGCGAGATGACACTGGCCCCTCCAGGAGCGGCATCTACCTGCTCTACTGACAGATCATCAAAGTAAGCCTTACCTTGAATCAGACTGGCATAGCCGCCGAGGGCCGCACCGATGCCCAGCTCTTTTTGCCCGGGGCCCGTTTGGCCGTAGAATTCAAGATACTGCCAATCTCCAGCCGTATCCTTGGTAGCGGGGTAACCGCCTCCGATGCCTACCGGAAAAATGTTCGCACCAAGGCCCTCGCCTGCGGTGCTGACGATTTTGACATAACCGGAGATCTTATAGTAGCTGTTAGCCGAAACAGCAATCGTCTGCACCCATTTGAGGTGATTGGGCTCCAGATTCTCAATAACTGCTGCCTTGCTTCCGGAATGGACATCCTCAGACTGCACTGAGAGCAGCCCGGAGTTGTCCCCCGCGATCCACATATCCTTGGTCCAGCCCGAAGGAGCACCCTTTTCTCCATCCTCGAAGCCCGGATTCTGCAATAAATTGCCCGCTGCATGAATGCTTGTTACAGGGAGAATGAACAATAACAGCATTAAAAGCATCATTGCGGCCGCGCGTGTACTCTTGATCATCGTTCCAACCTCACCTCGTCAATGTTAATCCAGCCGTTCCCGCCGGTTATGTAGATCTCCGCCTGCTCGCCTTGCTTAAGGGAAGCATCCGGAAGTACAACAGAGTGATATTCATCCCCTGCAGTCAGTTCAGTTTCCGCACGTACAGCGCCATCTACCCGAATACCGATCCTTCCTCCGGAACCTCCGGCGCTTACCATGGCGGCTAACTTGTAGATACCTGTCTTTGCGGCAAAGGTCTGCAGGATGCTTTTGTCAGAACCTATATTCAGGTAAGCATGGCTTGCACCCGAGTAAGGATTATTGTGCGCAACACCTGTCCCCGCTGAAAAGTCCCAGCTTGCGGCCCCCTCTTCAAATCCTCCATTAGGAACCTCTGCTTGCACTCCTTCTACATCAGCAGCATTCATACCTTCCGTATGGTTATAAATAAGCACACTGTAATTCGTGAACCGCGTAATCGTGTAGCCTCCATTCACAGCAGGCACAGGCTCATTATTCCTGTAGACATATGCCTTCTGCCCCGGCTGCATGTCTGGCGCGCCAAATTTGTACCGGCCAAACGAAGCGACCCTCTGAAAGGCATCTCCGGGATTGATGTATTTGACGGAATCCAGAAAGTCATGCGGATTGATCTTTTCATAAAAGAGCACATAGATATAGGGCATGTTGACCTTATCCGTGACATAGACACTGCCGCTGGTTGCTTCTGAAGCATATTGGATAGCCTCCCCCAATGAGTCATAAAAGGCTGGACCGATGTTCTTGGGGAACTCACGAAAATAAGTATTTGTAAAAAAGCCGAACATTACAGCAAATGCTAAAATTGCTACTATACCGGCAGGCTTAAGTTTCTGATATAGCCAGAATACAGCTGCAGCAACCAGCATAATCAACGGGTAGAAAATAATATTAATCCGGTTGATATTCACATCTGTGATCAGGGCCATCAGTACGGCAATGCCCAGCCAGAGCAGCACGACGATATGCACAAGCCCTTCGCGTCCGCGACGGAAGAACTCATAGACCAGGACGATAAGCCCAAGCAGAGCAAAGGGCAGCGCAATCGGATAAGCATAACCGTATGGAGATATGGAATTCCAGGGCAGCCCGTCACTTCCGCTGCGCATAAGCTGGAGAAATGAACTGAAGTTACCGGATGCCGTCTGCAGGAGCTGTCCGCTGAATACAGAGGAAATCTGCTCCACCCGGGGCATCGTTAATTTGGGAATCGTGAAGAGCTTCATTCCAATCTCTTGAAGCCCATAATGATTAATTACTATAAATAATAGTATAGGCACAGCAAGGAGCACAAATAGAATACTGTTCCAGCCTAACATCCGGAATTTCATGGCTCTACTATACAATAGAAGAAATGCCGCACAGATAGCAAATACCGGCACAAAAAAGTAGGCTGTACCGTATGCATACAGCGAGATAGCCAGGATAACGGTGAAGCTGTAAGTCCATTTAGGATTCTGAAATGATCTCAGCAGGCAATAGACGGCAATCAGGATCAAGGTAGGGAACAAGTTCGATTCAAGCGCCCATCTGGACATCATAATATGCCAGGGGTTGATGGCGATAAAGAACATGGCGATAATGCCTGCAGCTCTGGATGGAAACAGTCTCTTCATACATAAATAGAAAAAAATCATGCCTAAAAGGCCCATCACCAAACTAAGCGCCCTTACCGACAGCGGTGTCAATCCAAAGAGCCCAATGAAAGGCATGGATAAATAAGCATACAATGCATTCTGCCCGCTGCCCCAGGCGATGAGGTGAACGGGAAGATGGACACCATTGCGGTCAATCCCATAATGAAGGATCGCGTAAGCATCATAACCAATGGACGCCTCATCCTGGTTAAGTCCTGAGGGAATGGAGCCGAGATAAACCGTTCTGACAATGGCACCCAGTATAAACAGTACAAGCGGCCACGGATTGTCTTTGCAGGACCGATATACCTTTTGGAAAAAACCGGACAATAGGATCACCTCTTCAACAATATAATCGAAATGCCGGCTCAAGAAAAGACCGCAGCAGAGGTTGTACCGAAGTTACTCTCCAATATTAGAAAACGGCCCCTTCTTCAATAGAAGGGACCGCAAAAACATAAATCTGCATATGCCGGATTATATATACTTAACTTAGCCCTGGCTGCCGATCATAAGGTAACGCAGTACGATCAGAACAGCGAGCACCCACATCATCCAGTGGATGTCGTATTTCTTTTTGCCGGCCAGGTTGGCTACACAGGCCAGAATAACGTACGTAACAATTCCGAAGGAGATCCCGTTCGCGATATTGTAAGTGAAAGGCATAATTACGAAGGTCAGGAAGGCTGGAATCGCCAGCACCATATCCTGAAAATCGATTTCGCGGATGGATTGAGCCATCAGCACACCAACAATAATCAGTGCAGCCGCAGTAGCGGGGCCAGGGATAAGCGCCACAACTGGAGCCAGGAACAGTGCAAGCAGGAAGCAGATACCTGTTGTAACGGCAGTCAGACCTGTACGTCCGCCTTCAGCAACCCCGGCAGCACTTTCAACGTAAGCGGTAGTGGTGGAAGTACCCAGCACCGCACCGCCGGCAACAGCGACTGCATCAACGAACATCGCTTTTCCGACACGTTTCTTGCCTTCTTCAGGGTCCTTCATAATTCCTGCACGCTGAGCCGTCCCGACAAGCGTACCAAAGGTATCAAACAATTCTACGAAAGTAAAGGTGGCAATCGCGGATACGATACCTGTGTGCATAATGCCTTCCCAGTCAAATTGCCAGAAGTTGAGCTGCGAGAAATCAGGAACCCAGTGATTGTCAGTGCTCGACAGGCTGCTGAAATCAACAACGCCCATGAGAATAGCGGCTACTGTTGTTCCCAGAATCCCGAACAGGATTGCACCGCGCACATTCAACACCATCAGGATGGAAATCAATAAGAGGCCGATGATAACCAGTTGAACATTGGAGTTCTCCAGGCTGCCCATATGAATAACCGTCTCAAAGGAAAGCACATCAGTGAACTTATTCGCGGCGATGTCTTTGCCGGCTTCAACGCCGATTGTCATGAGTCCGCTGTTCTTCAGGCCGATAATGGTAATAAATAAGCCGATACCAACAGTAATAGCATGCTTCAAACTGTCAGGAATGGCGGTAAGTAGAATTTGCCGGATCTGAGTGACCGTAAGCAGGATGAAGATAATACCGGAAATAAATACGGCGGTCAGACCCATTTGCCAGGAAAAAGGATGATCAGTGGTCTGTGAGGATAAAACTACGGATGCAAAATATGCATTAAGGCCCATACCAGGTGCCAAAGCTACCGGAAAATTAATAAACAGCCCCATCGCAATGGTGAAGATCCCCGCTGCCAGAGCGGTTGCCAGAAATACTGGATACCATCCCATGTCAATGCGGCCAAAGGCGGTAAGTGTACCCGGATTAACCGACAAAATATACGCCATTGCCATAAAAGTGGTCAGACCGGCCATAATCTCTGTGCGTACTGTGGTGCCGTTTTCTTTCAACCTGAAAAAGCGGTTCAAATTGTTCTCCCCCTAAGGTGTATGTTGTCTGAAAGCAACAGAAAAGCCGGCATCTTGGAAGACACCGGCCCGAAAAAAGAACAGCTTCGCGCCTGTCAAGCCAAAACGACTGTGCCATCCATACAAAGGACGGTACCGTTTCAGCGAGAAATATCGGACTCAAATCCGAAGGATCGTGAAGGCTTTGCTCTTCTTAATCGTAGCCAGGTCATTACGGTGACCTCGTAGAGACTTCCGGGCCGATTCCCAGAATTATACGAATATTTATGCTGCTCTAACGCTTTATTATTTTAGGTGTACATGACATCACTTGTCAATGGTAAATACGAACATTATGGGCAAGGTTTTAAATATTGTTCGTAATTCAGACATTTGTCGCGGCACACTTACTTGTAGCTGTAATTAAGCAGCTTGAGCAGCTCTACGGTGTAATTTCTAATCCCTTCGTCTAGCTTGTCCTTGTCAAGGAGAGGGTATCCCTTCGTTTAGCAGAAGTAGCAGGGGGTGTCGCAAAATGAAATGGTTGCTCGGGACACCTCCTAGTCTTGGAGTAAGAAGTTTATTATCGCTTGGGTGGACGCTCTGCTGTTTAAGCGGAAATTGCCTCATTCATCCTAATAAATAAAAAAAGAAATCGCCCATTTTGGTAAAATGGTTGTACCACCAACCATCCCAAAAGGAGCGATTTCTTTCATTACACCATGGGCCAACCTTGCTTGCCAATGGACTTTCTTTAAGAAAAAGATATGGCTATTTTACCAACAGCATGGTGGGTCTCGCTTAATGCGTGGGCATCATACAGTCCCTTTTGCGAAAAAGGAAACGTTGCACCGACCACTGACCTTACCTTCCCCTGCTCCAAAAGGCCGGCAATTTCCTGAAGCTGCTGGCCATTGGGCTCCAGCCATATATTTTTTGCGGTTACGTCAAACTCCCTCACCAGCTCTTCATCAAAATTGCTGACGATCGATATAATCCGCCCGGTATGTTTTTTCAACACTTGGAAGCTGTCCTTCTGTATGTCCCCGCCCATCGTGTCGAACACAAGGTCCACGTCGGATAAAACCTCTACAAACCGGGTCGTACGGTAATCAATAATCTGATCAGCTCCGAGTGAAGCAAGCAGTTCGTGATTACGCTCACTTGCTGTCGTAATCACGTAGGCTCCGGCTTGTTTGGCAAACTGGATCGCGAACATACCCACGCCACCTGCACCAGCATGAATTAATACCTTTTCTCCAGCAGTCAGTCCACCATGGGTAAAAAGCGCCTGCCAAGCCGTCAGGCCTGCGAGCGGAACCGATGCGGCTTCTTCCCATGAGATGTTGCCAGGCTTGCGTGCCAGCAGGTGATCATCCACCAAAGTGTATTCAGCATATGTGCCAAAGCGGGTCGTTTCCGGGCGTGCAAACACTTCATCCCCCACTTTCCAATCCGTTACCCCGCTGCCGATTTCTGAAATCGTCCCGGCAACATCCCACCCTAAAATAATCGGAAACTCCCAATCCATCATTTGTTTCAAGTAACCTTCCCGCAGCTTCCAGTCAATCGGATTGATCGAGGTGGCGGCCACTTTGACTACGACTTGATGCGCTTGCGGAGCAGGGCTCGGCACTTCTCTTTCCTGAAGTTCTTCCTTGCCCCCATAACGATCGATGACGATGGCTCTCATTGCTTCTCCTCCTTAAATACACGCTTCAACAGTATTATCCATCTCATTACACAAAAAATGCAAATGACCAAACAATTTCCATAGCATTCAAATAAAAAGAAACGGCTTCGCTGTCCTCTGATGGAGGCAACATCCATTTCTCAAAAATTACAGGAACAAAAAACCTTCACATCCACGGCAATCGTGGATGTGAAGGTTGAGATGCAGTATTGGAATTCAAGCCTACTCCCATTCAATCGTTGCAGGCGGTTTCGAGGTAATATCGTAGACGATGCGGTTGACGTTGTCCACTTCGTTGACGATACGGACGGAGATCTTCTCCAGCACATCCCAAGGGATACGTGCCCAGTCGGCCGTCATGCCGTCGATGGAGGTTACTGCGCGAATACCTACAGTGTAGGAGTAGGTACGTTCGTCACCCATAACGCCTACACTCTTCATGTTAGGCAATGCGGTGAAATACTGCCAGATTTCGCGGTCGAGACCGGCTTTGGCAATTTCCTCACGCAGGATGTAATCGGAATCGCGCACAATGGTCAGCTTCTCCTCGGTCACTTCGCCAAGCACACGGATAGCAAGTCCTGGACCCGGGAAAGGCTGACGCCAGACAATGGCATGCGGCATTCCCAGCTCTTCGCCCAGCTTGCGCACCTCGTCCTTGAATAGCGTATTCAATGGCTCGATCAGACTGAACTTCATATCTTCCGGCAGTCCGCCGACATTGTGATGCGATTTGATGGTTTGCGCCGTTGCCGTTCCACTCTCTACAATATCGGTGTACAGCGTACCTTGGGCAAGGAAGGAGAAGTCACCCAGCTTGGCCGATTCTTCGTCGAAGCAGTAGATGAATTCGTTACCGATGATTTTACGTTTCTGTTCGGGATCGGAGACACCTGCCAGCTTGCCCAGAAAACGATCGCGCGCATCGATCTTCACCACATGGATATCGAATTTGCCGACAAAGGTTTCCATGACACTCTCTGCTTCACCTTTCCGCAGGAGGCCGTGGTCGATAAACATACAGGTCAGCTGGTCGCCGATCGCCCGGTGAATCAGCATCGCCACCACCGAGGAGTCCACACCGCCGCTGAGGGCGCAGAGCACTTTTTTGTCGCCGACTTTGTCTTGGATATCCTTAACAGCATCCTCAATAAAGGATTCCATCGTCCATTTGCCTTCGCAGCCGCAAACCTCGTACAAAAAGTTCGAGATGATCTCATTCCCGTTCACGGAGTGGCGTACTTCAGGATGGAATTGCACAGCGAAGAATTTGCGGTCAACATGACTCATTGCCGCAATCGGTGCACTCTCTGTGCCGGCATCCAGCTTGAATCCGGTCGGAAGCTCCACCACATGATCACCATGGCTCATCCAAACGGTCTGACCGCTATCCAGTCCGGTAGCAAGTACAGCCCCCATTTCAAAGTCAACGTTGGCCTTGCCGTATTCCCGCTTGTCCGCACGTTCAACCTTTCCGCCCTGCTGGTGGGCCATAAGCTGCATACCATAGCAGATACCAAAAATCGGCAAGCCCAAATCATAAATAGCCGGATCTACATGAGGTGCATCCTCGGCATAAACACTGCTTGGTCCACCAGAGAAGATGATCCCCTTCGGTGATAGTGCCTTAATCTTCTCAATTGGCGTATTGTACGGCAGAAGCTCGCTGTATACCCCCAGGTCCCGAATTCTGCGCGCGATAAGTTGATTGTATTGTCCCCCGAAATCGAGAACGACGATAATTTCATTTGGCTTGTTCATTACGTGCCTCCCTTGATTATTGGATTCATTATACTCATGGTTAATTCTTACCGTCAAGGAAAGGAAGGCACGTTTATTCAATGGTTTTGCCCTTGTACAGCAAGCAAATATCAACAATTTGGCAGATGTTCACAGTATAGGGGATGAGCCAAAATGTCATTAAGTCAGGCGAAAGGTAATAGTCAGACAGCTCCCGATAAAGTCAGCGCCCTCGGCAGCGGCTTTTTTGCTGGCGGCTGCGGCCCCGGCGCGGCGTTGGTGCTTGAGGTTAGCCGCTGTGCGGAGCGGCGGGACAGCCGGGAGCGACGCCGCTGTGCGGAGCAGCGGGACGGCCGGGATGGGTAGCTGCACCTGCGCTGACGCGGCGGGGCAGCTGTACGCCAGGGCTTCCCACTGGCGTATGAACTGCCGGAGCGCGGCGCACAGCCGCGCATCCTCAATGGCCAGGGAGGCGACGTACTCCCTGGCGGTCACCCCGGGCGGCGGCGGTCCATACCGCACCGCCAGCCCGCGCCAGGCCAGAGCGGCAGCGCGCAGCTGCCGCTCGCGGCTTACCCTGCCGGCGCGCCATGCCGCCGGCAGCAGGGCCAGGCTGCGCCGCCAGCGCCAGGCGGCGGCCAGCCCCACCAGCGCCGCTGCTGCCGGCGCTGGCGGGTTCCCGCCCGCCTGCGGCAGGGCGGGTAGAACGTCCGCGCCGCGCGCAGCGGACGCGGGGGTTCCCGGCGGCGCGGATGCAGCCGCCGGGGGGTCTGCCGCGAGGCCTCCGGCAGCGGCGAGAGCGGCAGCGGGCGTGGGGTCGAACGGGACCCAGCCCGTGCCGGGAAAGTAGACCTCCACCCAGGCGTGGGCATCGCCCTGGGTGACGTCATAACGCGGCGGCACGGAGCCCGGCGCCAGCGTACCCGTCCCGTAGCCCTGGACATAACGGGCCGGTATACCGGAGCTCCGAAGCAATACGGTCATCGCTGTTGCGAAATGCACGCAATAGCCCTGCTTCGTGACGAAGAGGAAATCATCCGCGAAATCAGACCCGGTGGGCGGCACCCGGGTCTTCAGCGTATAAGTGAATCCGCTTTGCAGATAATCCCGCACAGCGGTGACAGCTTCATACCGGTTACCCGCTGAAGCTGTGAGCTGCGCAGCCAGCTTGGTGACCCGTTCAGGCAGCAGCACGGGAAGCTGAAGATACTCATTGCGGACAGACAGAGGGTCCATTCCGGAAGAAGCCGCCAGTACATCGGGGTTACTCTCCGGGAGCACAGAGTCTACAGTGTATTCTGCAACTCTGACCGTGCCTCCCGCTTCGGGGAGCCGGAAGCGGGTTTTCTCCGGATTTGCAAGCACATAGCCAAGCCGGCTCCCGTCTTCAAGGATCACGCCCCGGATATCCGTTACCGTTCCGGCACCGAACAGCGGAAGTCCACCCGCAGAAGGAACCGCGAATTGAACGCGCTGAACAAGTCTGCGGCTCCCCCCTGCATTTCCGGATAGCTCCTGTTTGAATACAGGCAGCCCTGTCAGACTGACCGGCAGAAATGCCGCTCCGTCCCTGATCCAGCGTCTCCCGTCATAATAAGCTATACTCTCCCCGCGCCAGTACGAGGGCTGAGAGGCAAACACACTAAACACAGCTTGCGTACTGGATGACAGCGGAGCCCCTAGCTCTGCGTCACTTGAACTGTAGCCTGTGTTCCCTGACAGGGCCTGTTGCTTTTGGTAGGACTCCTTCATTTGCTCTGACGCCCAGTTCTGCATCATGGTCATCACCGGCTGGAAGGTGATTGGCCCTCCCGGACGTGCTCCGTACAACTGCCCCCCGGTCCAGGCCCCTGTTATTATCACTAATGCAGCACCCAGGGCCGCCACTCCCCAGCGTGTATAAGGAAGTGAAGCACTCCCGGTGCGCTCTCTTAGCCGGAGCAGACTATTCAAAGCCTGCATCCATAGAATCAGCCCCACGGCAACTATAATATCGCCCGTTGTTCTGACCGTGAAGCCCATATCCAGTGCAAGAAGATACACCAAGGTCACGAGAGTAAAAAGCGCCGTACTGCCTCTATATAGCGCCAGCTGCTGTACGGAGCAGACCAGCAGTCCCCAGCCCAGCACCAGAATCAGCAAGCGGCTATTCCCGCTAAGCGCCGAGAGATGTCCTGAGAAAAGTAAAGCCACATCCTCTGGAAACCCGGCAGCATACGTGCCCAGCCAGCGTTCCCCTTCGTTGGCGGCACATATATAGAACCAGGTCAGGAACATCATTATGAATTGAACCGCATACAGCAGAAAATTAGGAAGCCGAAGGCTTCCCCACAGCAGCAATGCTGCCGCGGAGAACATGAGCGTGTACAGCAGCCGCTGTGTATCCGGCTCGACGGCAGACCGGAGTAGCGGGAGCAGCCATTCCATGAACAAGCCCATAATAGCCAAAGAGAACAGCAGCCGATAATGCAGAGGACTGCCGTCCCTGTAATCAGCTTGACTGTTCTCCAAAGGGTCCCGGGCGGTCGAGGCAGGGCTTGTACCGCTCCTCTGCTCCAGGCGTTTCTTCCACAGGCCTAATAGCCCTGCGATCGCTCCTGCTGAATCCGGTTGGATGCTACCAAAGTGTTGACTTCTCCTGGAATCCATGGTTTCCGACCCCCTTGTATCCGTTTGACGGGCAACTGTCTCTGAGGCAGTATACATTGGCTCCGAGTCTGGTCAGGCTGGCGCCGACCGTTGAAGCAGGGCTCCATGAATTCTTCTCAGTACCACCTGCCGGCTCCGGAGCGGGTTGATCCCAGACATAATACAGTTCAACCTTCACACCCTGCACCAGAAAACGGGCAAGGGAACGGGCGGATTCTTCCTCCAGCCGGCCTGTAATGACGGCAACGGTCATCCCGGGAATCCAGCCCTTCGAGGCATCCTCCAGCAGAGTGCTTAGAGAACGCCCGCCATCGGGGGCAATTTCGGTGAGCATATCCTGGACTCTGGACGGGATCTGCCCGAGTCCTTCATGTCTTGCCATACCCTCAGGCCACCCGCCGCTGAAGAGCTGCACATATGAACCAGTCTGCTCAGCGGCCAGCAACAGACCCATGGCGGCCGAAACCGCCTGCTCAAATGCATCGGGTGCAGCACTGCGTTGCCCCCGCGGGGTCAAAGCCCCGTATGGAATTTGATATTCTCCTGGAGTGTTGGCAAGAACGATGCAGGACATGCGTCCTTCCTCCCGCTCCGGCACACGGCTCTGCAGCGTTCCCTTGCGGGCACTGTTCTTCCAGTGGATACGGCTGAGCGGATCTCCTGGTGCATACTCGCGGATTTCACCAGCTTCAGCGCTGAAATTCCGGGTACTCCTGCTAAGTGCCACGTCTCCTGCCTTCATACTGCTATAAAGCGCCGCTCCGCCTATATACAAAGGTCTCGGACGGACCTTGAAGCTGTCTCCGCAACCTGACTGGCAGCCGCCAGTGAATAAGCCGAGCATATCTCCCCAGCTTACACTGCTTCCGTGAAGCCGGTGTACACCCCTCTGTACTTCCTCCAGTGGATAGCTATAAGTCAGGGAGCGCCGTAACCCCGGAAAAAGCAATTCCTGGTGTTGTCCTTGGCTCCAGTGGTCGGCTATAACCATCCACGGCAGTGGAATGCTTGATCTGAAGCTGACCTGCACATCTACGGTCAGCGTATCCCCGGCTGCCAAGCTGACACGGGACAGACTTCTCGTAACGGTCACCTGACGCGGGCCCAGGAGCTTCAGCAGCAGCCCGCCTATCATAAGAACTCCGCAGGCCGTCAAGAGAAACAACAGCGTCTCGCCTCCCCGCCAGACATACAGGGATAGAGTGACAGCAGCCACCGCCAGCATTCTCAGCCACTCTCCCAAGGCATTTCGGCCATAGTGGGCAGGCAGGCTCCTGGTAGGACTTACGCTATTTTGATCCTTCCGTTCAAGCGGTTTCTGTTCCATTAAGGATGAAGAGGACAATGGACTACCCTTCCTTTGGTCATAGACTAGCCCCTACTGCCATCCCGATTAGGTAATATGGCTGTTCGAAGCCTGATACTGTCTATTCTTCCCACGAAAAAGAGTGCCTAGACCTCCTGTTTAGCTCCATTTCAAAGCGTTTTTACCCTGCGCTCGTCTATGGTCACTGCTGTTGTCAGCGGCGCATGACCGGCAGCCTCCAGCAGCCCCCGAAGCGAAACCCACAGTGAAGAGCCGATCATTTGCACATCCGCACTGCGGACCTGCTGTCTGCCATCTGCACCTGTTATGGTTAGTTGTTTGCGCGCAGCATCCGCTATGATGGCCCGGCCATTCCAGACAACTTTGCCGGTGCGGCTGGCTGAATCCCAGTTAACCCGGCCGCCAAGCCGCTCTACCACTGCACGCAGCGGAACCCTGTACTGTCCTTCGCTGATGCTGTATTCCCCGGGCAGCAGCTTGGTTTCCAGCAGACCAACTTCCAGTGCCAGCGCTTTGCCCGAGGTGAACAGTTCACGGTTTGGAGCTATATTTGCAGCAATCCAGTCCCTGGAAGGCCCGTTACGACTGGCTTTGGCTGCTGCGTCCGATACTCTGAACTGGACAGGCTGCATCTCTGCATCCAGTACACCAAAAGCATATCCGGCAGACTTGTAGCGCTGGATGATTTCCGGCAAAGCCTTGGCACTCTGTTCATGACCGCCCCCGTCATGCAGCAGGAGGATCACGCGGGAAGCGTTCATATCTGCTACCGATTCCTTCAAAATATCCGCAGCAGGCACCCCTTTCCGCCTGGAATCCCCGCTATCTACTGTCCAGTCCATGACGGAATAGCCCGCTTGCTTCAGCAGATGGAAATACGTCTGGTCGAAATGTCCAAACGTCCCGCCTGGCGCACGAATAAGCTGCGGGCGCACCCCTGTGATATTGCGGACAATCTCCTCAGTTTGCTTGATTTGAGACCAAAACTCCGTAAACCCGCTATATAGATCATGGTAATTATGATTATAGGTATGATTGCCGATGGAATGGCCCTGCTCCCATATAGCATTGATCAGCTCCGGCCGCTGTCTGGCCTGCTCCCCAAGCACGAAAAAAGTCGCCTTTACCCCTTGCTGCCTCAGGATTTCCAGCACCTTCGAAGTGATTTTGCTGGGGCCGTCGTCAAATGTTAAGTAGACTGTCTTGTGCTTGTTGGGCGCAGGAAGATGATTTTGGGCATTATTCTTTGACACAGCAGCTTCTGCCTTAACAGCAGCTTTCGCCGGGGTTATAACCATTCTTGGAGCCATAACTTTCCCTGCTGCCTGTGAAAGTCGGTTTGGCGAATACACCCCTGCATTCCAAGAGGAGCCCGGCTTCGTCTGAAGCTGTCCGGAATTCGCCGCTACCGGGGCCAAATCTTGCTTCACGGGAGCCGGAAGATTATTCTTATAGAGTACAGCCCATCCCCCTACTGCAAATATTAGAACTGCCATAGCAAGCAGCCCGCTTAGAACGATCGGGCGAATATGATTTTTCCGGCTTTCTTTCATCTTCTCTACCTCCAGCATTCTATTGCGCTTTTTGCGCTGTTTGGTAGATTGTATGAAGACAAGCTGCGAAATAGACTTAGGCATGGTGCCCTTGGAGAGTGACGACCTATGGAAATGTTGAATTGGATACAGGAATTGTTCGCGAGTTACGGATATAGTGTACTATTCTTCGGACTTCTGCTGGAGTTTGTGGCCCTGCCTTTTCCGGGGGAGACTACTATGGCATTTGCGGGCTTCCTGTCCTATACCGGCAGACTTGACTTCTTTGTACTGATTGCCGTAGCTTTTGCCGGAACTACAATTGGCATGACTGTGACTTATTTCATCGGACTTAAGGCCGGGCTTCCTTTTATTCGCCGTTATGGAAAATGGTTTTTGTTCTCAGAGACCAAGCTGGAGAAAACGCAGCATTGGTTCGACCGCTATGGCAGTATACTGGTTTCCATAGGCTACTTCATTCCTGGAGTCCGGCATTTTACCGGCTATTTTTCCGGCATTACCGCCCTGCCGTTCCGGAAATTTGCCCTCTATGCATACAGCGGTGCCCTGTTATGGGTAGTGCTTTTTCTGGGAATCGGAAAAGTGTTCGGTCCGCAGTGGATGGGCATCTTTCACCTCATCGAACAGAATGCGGTCTGGATTGTCTCCGGTATCGCCGGTCTTGCAGCCCTTATTATCCTCTACCGCTGCCGGCGTAGCATCAGCGCCCGTCTTCTCCGGCGCAAAGGAAGTATGAACCTGGATTCAAAAGTGAACGTCAAGGTCAAGGAACCTTCCAAGTGAAGATTTGTCCCCTATCGTTACTGAAATGACTGATTTCACCTGTTCTCCCGGCGCCGGCGCAGCAATGAAAAACCTCCAAGCAGCAAGGCCACCCCTGCGAAGCCGGCTCCACCTGTAAAGCCCAGCGCCCTCGGCCCCATCATATCCAGCAGCCAGCCTGCACCAAACATGGACACTCCAATCAAAGATCCGCTGATCGCTGCCAATATTCCAAAAACCACCGGCTGCTGGGCCTGAGGCGTATTCCTCATCACCAGTGTATCGAGACAGGCATTGCCTATCCCTCCGCACAGCGACAGCAGAATATAAAGGACAAAGGCCGCTCCAAAGTGGCTGCTGCCGCTGATACTCATCAGCAGAATTCCCTCCAGCAGTAATCCGACAAGCGCGATAGATAGCAGCCTCTTCTTCAGTAGCCGTCCGGCAAAAAAGCTAAGGCTGAGTCCGATGCCCAGCGCGCCATAAAAGGCTCCGACTCCGGCATCCCCCGCATGAAAAACCTGCACAGCATACACGCTGATCAACACATTGTCCCAGCCATTGATAATCGGCACCAGTAACTCGTAGGCCATAATAATCTGCAGCACCTGACTGCCGCCAATCAGAATTTTGAGAGTCTGTAAGCGGCCAGCCCGTCTCCGAAATCCCTGCTGTAACTCTGCTGAATCAGAGTCTGCACTCTGTTCATCCCCACTGACAGCATTCTCCGGAAACCTTATACCCCGGATCAGAAGTGCTGCCAGCATGAAAGAGGCTGCATTCAGGACAAAACCCATTTTCGGCCCCCACCACAGGGACACAATTCCACCTGTAAATGCCCCGAGGATGAGTACACATCCGGTCATTAACTGCTCCAGGCTATTAATCTTAAGCAAAGCATCCGGTCCGGCCAGCAGTGGAATCGAAGATTTGCGCACCGGACTGTAAATCGCCTCCCCAGCCGCCATAATAAAGCTCCCTGCATAGAGCAGCCATAACTTGTCCTCCCCATCCACCAGCAGAAAGGACAGTGCAATCGGCACCCGCAGGATATCAACGGCCATCATGAGGGTTTTGCGCGGTATTTTCAAGACCAGTATCCCGGCAAGAGGGGCCATGAACAGATAGGGAATAACTCTTACCCCCAGTGCGATCCCTACCGCCATTCCCGAGCCAGTCACCTTTAGAATGAGTGCCAGCATGGCGATACTACTGAACCGGTCACCGATGCCATTTACAAGACCTGCTGTGAACAGCCGTGAATACCCTCCCTTATTCCTTGTCCGCACTGCCACGGAGCTGTCTTTCAATCCATTCATGTTCACAACGCTTACCCTCACATTCATCATTAAATAATTATCTAATTAGATGTTATTCTAATATATGTGATTTGGCAAGCTTTTATTTGCTTTGATTCCACGTAAGAATACAGGGATAATGAGAGTACGAATCCTACCGGAAAGAAGGACGTTTGTGTGAAAATAGACCGTTTGCTCTCCATCGTCATATTGCTGATGAACCGGCCCCTGGTTCAGGCCAAGGATTTGGCCGAGATGTTCGAGGTGTCTGTACGCACTATTTACCGTGATATCGATAGTATTAACGGCGCGGGTATCCCCGTCGTCACCTATCAGGGTGCCAATGGCGGCATTGGCCTTATGGAAGGATACCGGCTGGACCGCAATGTCCTCACCGAACGCGAACTGGCGGATATTTTCACGGCTCTGCAGAGCGTCTCCTCCTACGGTGGAGGTGGACACAACCTGCTTATGGAAAAAATCAGCAGCGTTATTCCTCCCTCCAAGTCGCAGGCCTTCCGCACCAAAACAACTCAGCTGATTGTCGACTTCTCCCCCTGGGGGCTGCAGGGTCTGCTGGAAGAGCGTCTGTCCCTTCTCAAGGAGGCGCTGGAGGAGAGCACTGCCGTAGCTTTTGATTATGTCGATGCAGACGGCGGGGTCAGCCACCGGTCTGTGGAGCCTTATACACTAGTACATAAAGGTGCGGGGTGGTATCTATATGGCTACTGCACTGAGCGTCAGGATTTCAGGCTGTTCAAGCTGCAGCGAATGAAGGCACTGGTCAAAGAAACCCGAAGCTACGAACGCCTGGATATTCCGCTGAAGGATCTGCCCTGGACAGAGGGCTGGAAAGAACCGCTGCACACACAAGCTATCGTCTTGCATTTTTCGGCGGAGGGCAGACATCTGGCGGAGGACTACTTCGATTCGGAAGAGCTGGAACCGGCTGGAGACGGCGGATACACCGTTAAGGTGGCTTATGCGGAAAACAACTGGCTGTATGGATTTTTGCTGAGCTTCGGAACGGTTGTGGAGGTACTGGAACCGGAACCGATCCGCCGCAAACTGGCCGGACTCGCAGCAGAAATCGCCGCCAAATATAAAGACAGCTTGTAAACCTGAAGGTATGTTGTCAGGTTTGGTATTTTATACTGTGGAGGAATACGGGCTGAAGGAGCCCAATCCATATCCAAGGAGCGTGTTAATAGTGGAAATGACAGCATCCCGTGAAAGCGGAATCCCCATCTGCCAAAGCTGCGGAATGCCGATGGCTGAGGCAGAGCTGCAGGGCACTGACCGTGAAGGCAGCAAGACGGAAGAGTATTGTGTATATTGCTACGAGAGTGGAGAATTCAAGCAACCGGAGACTACCATGGAAGAGATGGCTGATCTGTGCGCCGGATACATGGTAGAGGAGGGCATGGATGAAGCTGAGGCACGAAGTATTCTGGCTAACAGCCTGCCGCGTTTGAAGCGCTGGAGTACAGGGGCCGAGGTCCAAAAATCCCTGTAAACAAGGGACAATGTATCAGCAAAAGGACTACCCATGCTGGATAGTCCTTTTGTTCATAGATATGAGTACAAGTTCTTGCAAGTAAGTAGCTTATGCCTGCTGTGACTTCACTTTCTGTAGCTGCACAGGCTCCTCCTCTTCCGTTTTCAGGAAATCAGGCTGCGGAGAGGTTTTCTTGATGAACAAGGCCAGCACCAGGGCCACAACGGTTACCCAGGTAGCTACGGTAAACGCATGGGTAATCCCGTTGATCGTGGCATCCTGTGTAAGTTTGAGCATTGCCGCCTTGTCGGTCTGGGATACAGCTCCGCTCATTACAGCATCCGTAATGTTGCTCTTCGTACGGTTGGTCATCAGGCTGACGAATAGCGCCATCCCCAGTGCTCCGCCGACCGTCCGCAGCGTATTCGACATTGCGGTTCCGTGTGAAGCCAAGCGCTGCGGCAGCTGGTTCAGACCGGCGGTTACAATTGGCATCATCAGCATGGACATCCCGAACATCCGGGCTGTGTACGTCAGAATCAGGTGAGTGTACGTAGTTGTATGGGTAATCTGGCTGAATTCCCAAGTGGTAACGGTAGTAATAACCAGACCGATAACGGACAGCCATCTGGCACCGATTTTATCAAAAATAATCCCTGTGATCGGAGACATTACGCCCATAAGAATTGCACCCGGCAGCAGCATCAGCCCCGACTCCATAGGTGTAAAGCCACGGATCGTCTGCAGATAAATCGGCAGCAGGATCATACCGGAATACAGTGCCATCGTAACAATAATGTTAATGACTGTAGTCAATGAGTACATATTGTACCGGAATATACGGAACTCGAGCAGCGGCTTGTCGGTGGTAAGCTCACGCCATACAAACAAAGCCAGAGATACAACGCCAAGAATCAGGCAGGCATATACTGTCGGGCTGTTCCAGCCGTCTGTACCGGCATCACTGAAGCCATACAGCAATCCGCCGAAACCAAGCGTCGACAGGACCACACCCAATTTATCCAATCTGGGCGAAGTCAGCTTTCCGACATTCTGCATCGTCTTCATTCCCAGCAGCGTGGAGAAAATAGCCAGCGGAAGCACAATGTAGAACAGCACCCGCCAGGAATAGTTCTGAACCACCCAGCCGGACAGCGTAGGTCCTACAGCCGGGGCAAAAATCATAGCAACCGCCATCAGGCCCATCGCTTTACCGCGCTCTTCAATCGGGAAGATCCGCAGGAAGACGATGTTCATCAACGGCATTAGAATACCTGCGCCGACAGCCTGGATCACTCTGCCGACCATAATCATCTCAAATCCGGTCCCTATGGCACAGACCAGCGTTCCTATAGAAAAAAGGATCATTGCCGTAGTAAATAATTGACGGGTGGTAAACTTCTCCACCAGATAAGCACTGATTGGAATAAGCACCCCGTTCACCAGCATAAATCCTGTGGTCAGCCATTGCGCCGTATTGGCGGCAATGTTGAGGTCCTCCATCATTTTGGGCAGTGCCACATTCATCAGCGTCTGATTCAGCAGCGCTACGAATGCGCCAATCAAAAGGGCTGCAATAATGGGGCCTCTGCGTATCGTCTTCGACGGCGAGCCAGCGTTAGCAGATATTGTACTCATAGCTTCTTGTTCTCTCTCCCTTGTTCTAAAATTTTAATAATTTCACCATGCAATCGCAGCAGCTCTTTGGCATCTTCAGCGGGTATGTTCGACAATGGCTCCAGATGGCTTCTGAGCGACTGCTTGCTTCGCTCCCTGATCTCCAGGCCTTTCTCAGTCATTGCCAGCCTAAATATGCGTTTGTCGCTCTCTGAGCGTTGTCTGGTTATCAGTCCAGCCTTTACCATCCGGTCCACTACACCGCTCGCAGCGCTGTTCCCCAAATGCAACAGGTCCGCAAGCTCCGTGATCCCTATATCAGGGTGAGCCGCCAATTTACGCAAGACCATTAACTGGGTAGATGTAATGCCCAGCTCGTCTGCATCCTTCCACATCAGCTGTTGAAAATTATGGATGATACAACGGAACGAAGAAAAGATTTCATCCAATTGCTGCTCTTTATCCTCCAACACTCATTACCTCCATGAAATTCACATACTCAATAATACTTCGCATGCGAACTATTTTACTATTTACTTATTTATTCGTCAACCATTTACTGAAAATTTCTGAAACTATCATTTTGGTATTTGGAGTATTTCCGGTTTAATATATACTTTAGAAGAATGACAACATTAAAGCGGAAGCGGTGAGCCTCTTGAATCTTGAAGCACGGACAATCTGGAGCGCCAAGCATAAGCAATTGACTGGAATCATTACAAAACGTGAGGAGCATACTAATGCGGCAGCTCTGTTCCTGGAGCTCCATGCCAACCTGTACGCCTCGGATGGCACGAATCAGGGACAGGTGACCTATGAAGATGTGCTGTTAGAAGATCTCCGCGAGCAAACCCTGCGCAGTTATCCGGTACATACCGTTAACAGTAATAATTCGATCGTGTGGCATATTTGGCACTGTGCCCGAATTGAGGACATTACCATGAATATCCTCATTGCAGACAGTGAACAAATCCTTCATTCCGGACATTTTGCCGACAAGCTTCAAACCCCTTTTATTCATTCCGGAAACGGGATGAGCGAAGAGGAAATCGCCGAATTCAGTGAAACGGTCCACATTGAAGCTTTGCTGGCTTACCGTCAGGCCGTAGCAGCACGGACACGGTCCATCATCGCTGCTCTGCAGCCCGGGCAGTTTCGGGCCAAACCCGGTCCCGCGCA
This sequence comes from Paenibacillus sp. P3E, assembly GCF_001909045.1. NCBI lineage: Bacteria > Bacillati > Bacillota > Bacilli > Caryophanales > Paenibacillaceae > Paenibacillus > Paenibacillus sp. P3E. Next base: position 25,100 of record NZ_LVWH01000187.1, read on the forward strand.
GATCAGCAGAATTTCCGGGGAAGGCGCTGTGAAAGAATCGGAACAATGGCTCATTGATTACTGGGGGAGCAAGACCATTGCGGGCCTGGTGCTGATGCCTGCCACGAGGCATAACTTCGTTCATTTAAATAAAGCCATGCGGATCAAGCTGAAACTGCAAAAATAACAGGACTCCTAAGCTCATTGAATCCGGCATCCAAAATGAAAGAGCGCACCCCATCTTGCAAAGGGTGCGCTCTTTGAATTTATTTAAGCTAATTATAGATCGCTTCTAATGCCCACTATTACAGGCTTAACCGCGCTGCCTTTTTTCACCTTTGGGGTAGGGAGGGGGGCACTGTTCTCCAGCCCGCTGGCGATAGACATCATGAGCTTGATCCGGTTCGCCTGGTTCACGACACTGACCCCCGCATCATAATCAATGGCGGCAATGTTGGCGCCGGGATACAGATCCTTCAGCCCCTTAATCATTCCCCGTCCGGTAATATGATTCGGCAGACAGGCGAAAGGCTGAATACAAGCTATATTATTAACCCCGTTATCCAGCAGATCCATCATTTCCGCAGTCAGGAACCAGCCCTCGCCCATTTGGTTGCCCACAGAGACCAGGCGGCTGGCCTTCTCGGCCAGTCCGTAGATATTCTCTCGCCCTTTGGCCAGTCCTGCTTCTTCCAGCGCCACCTTAACTGGTTTGCGGTAAATTTCCAGATAAGAGATCAGCATTGGATTAATGTAGCCCAGCTTTCTACTTTTGCCGAACTGCTCAGCTTTGTAAATGGGATTGTAGACGCAATAGAAAATGAAATCCAGGAAATCCGGCATGACCGCTTCGCCGCCCTCGGCTTCAATCATCTCAATGATGTGATTATTGGCATCCGGATGAAATTTGATCAGGATTTCACCCACGATTCCCACTCGCGGCTTCACGGCTCTAATCACAGGGAGCTGGCTGAATTCTGCCACGATCTCCCGGGTCAGACGTTTGTATTCCCTGAACGAGAAGGTAGACAGGCTGGACTTGCAGCGGTCCATCCCTTTGCGGAACAAGGCCTGGGCGCTTCCCGGAATCACCTCATACGGTCTGAAGCGGTGCAGCAGACGCATCATCAGGTCGCCGTAACACGCGGCTGCAATCAGGCGGTTTGCCAGCTTCAGGCTAATGCGGAAGCCGGGCTGGTTCTCCATTCCGGAGGCATTCAGCGAAATTACCGGAATCTGCCCCAGGCCGGAATCCTTCAGTGCCTTGCGCAGCAGTGAAATATAATTAGTTGCCCGGCAGCCTCCCCCCGTCTGCGACATAATCACAGCGGTCCGGTTCGGATCATAGTCTCCGCTCTTTAGCGCCGACAGCATTTGTCCGATGGTGACAATCGCCGGATAGCAGGCATCATTATTTACATATCTGAGACCCTCCTCTGTCTCCTTCGGTCCGGTGCTCTCCAGGATTTTGAGCCGGTATCCGGCGTCACGGAAGACCCGTTCGAACAGTTCGAAATGAATCGGTGACATTTGCGGAGCCAGAATAGTGTAGGTTTCCTTCATTTCCTTTGTAAAAGGCACGTTGGCCTGTGCCTTGTAAAGAAGCTGAGGTTGAACATCGCCCTTCTCCCGTTCGCGCATGGCCGCGAGCAGGGACCGCAGACGGATGCGCGCGGCACCCAGATTGCTGATCTCATCAATCTTGATTAAGGTATATACCTTGTTATTGCGTTCCATAATGTCCTGAACCGCATCGCATGTGATGGCATCAATACCGCAGCCGAACGAGGTCAGCTGCACCAGCTCCAAATCGTTTCTGCTGGCGGCCAGACGGGCTGCGCGGTACATCCGGGCATGATAGGTCCACTGGTTAACTACTCCCACATCCCCTTCACTGCGGTCCAGGTGACAGACTGAATCCTCGGTCAGCACAGCCAGCCCCATGCCCGTAATCATCTCAGCAATGCCATGATTAATCTCAGGGTCTGCATGGTAGGGATGTCCGCAGAGCAGAATCCCCTTGGTATCACTATGAGTAAGGAATTCGAGCGTTTCTTCGCCTTTGTTTCGCAGATCTGCTTTGGCCCGTTCGGCTTCGGTGAGACCGGTCTGCACGGCAGCGGCAATCTCTTCCTTGGGAATATCCATAAAAGTCTTCACTAGAACCCGGGTCAGCGCCGGGATATCATCAAAGGTCAGAAATGGACTCACGAGCGGTATGCCTTTTTCTTTTAGCCCATCCATGTTGTTGCGGATGACTTCGGGATAGGAGGCCACCACTGGACAGTTGAAATGGTTCTGCGCCGCGTCATCTTCCTTCTTCTCGTACACAACAGCCGGGTAAAAAATGAAATCGACTCCCTTGCTAAGCAGGCTCTGGACATGGCCATGGGCCATCTTCGCCGGATAACAAATGGATTCCGAAGGGATGGTATCCATTCCACTCTCATAGAGCTTCTTGCTGGACTTCGGCGACAGCACCGTCCGGTAGCGCAGTGTGGTAAAAAAGGTATGCCAGAACGGGTAGTTCTCAAACATATTCATAGTCCGCGGAATGCCGACCGTCCCCCGCTGCGCCTGCTCCTCAGGCAGCCCCTCATAATCAAAAAACCGTTCATATTTATATTGCATCAGATTCGGAAGGCTATTCTTCTCTTTCTTGCCCCCGGCCCCGCGCTCACAGCGGTTGCCAGTTACATGGAAGCTCTTGTCGGGGAAGCGGCTGATCGTCAGTGCACAGTTGTTGGCGCAAAGGCCGCAGCGGCCCGGAGAGACTTCATATTTGAAGGCTTCCAGTTCCTCGGGTCCCAGAAGGGTGCTGGTTCCGTCAAGTCCAGCATGCTCTCTGGCAATCAGCGCACACCCGTAAGCGCCCATCACACCGGCAATATCCGGTCTGACCACGGTTCTTCCGGTGAGCAGTTCAAACGCCCGAAGCACCGCCTCATTATAAAAGGTACCGCCCTGCACGATGATATTGCGTCCCAGATCCTCTGGGTTGCGGATTTTGATTACCTTTTGCAGCGCATTCTTAATAACGGAATACGCAAGCCCTGCCGATAAATCGGCTAGAGTGGCGCCTTCCTTCTGAACCTGCTTCACTTTGGAATTCATAAAGACCGTACAGCGCGAGCCCAGGTTGACCGGCTCCGTGGATTCTAATGCGGCTGCGGCAAATTCTCCAATGCCTAGCTCCAGAGCTGACGCAAAGCTCTCCAGGAAGGAGCCGCAGCCCGCGGAGCAGGCTTCGTTCAGCATGAGGCTGTCGATGGCGCCGCCGCGGATCTTGATGCACTTCATATCCTGTCCGCCGATATCGAGGATGAAATCAACCTCCGGCATGAACTTGGAGGCTGCCTTATAGTGGGCTACCGTCTCCACTTCGCCTCCATCTGTACGAAGCGCTGCCTTGACCAGGCCTTCGCCATAACCGGTTGCATAGGCACCGGCAATATGACAGCCCTCCGGCAGAATCCGGTAAATCTCCTTCAGAGCATCGCTTACAGACTGCAGGGGATTGCCTTTGTTGCTTCCATAAAAGGTATAGAGGATTTCGTCTGCTGAGCCGGTAATTACCAGCTTGGTTGTGGTAGACCCGGCATCAATGCCGAGATAACAGGGACCGCGATATGTATCCAGTTCAGAGCGCGGAGCTGCCGCCTGGCCGTGGCGGAGACGGAACTGCGCCAGATCGTCCGGCGTCGCGAACAGCGGCTGCAGCTCGGCATCCTCAGCGCGGTCGGCTGAGAAGTCCACGGCGTCGAGCCGGGCCAGCCAGCCGGACAGCGGCAGAACCAGCGGATCGTTCTGTGACAGTGCTGAACCAATAGCGACAAAATACTGTGAACGCTCCGGGAACAGTACATCCCCTTCGTTCAGTCCAAGGGTCTCTGCAAAACGTTGCCGCAGCGCGGGCAGGAAGGTCAGCGGTCCGCCCAGGAAGGCTACCCGTCCGCGGATCGGGCGTCCGCAGGCCAGTCCGCTGATCGTCTGGTTGACGATGCTCTGAAAAATAGAAGCCGCCACATCCTCGCGGCGGGCGCCTTCATTAAGCAGCGGCTGCACATCGCTTTTGGCAAATACACCGCACCGCGATGCGATAGGGTAGATCCTTTCATGCTGTTCGGCCAGGGTATTCAGGCCCGCCGGGTCTGTCTGCAGCAGGGAAGCCATCTGATCAATGAATGCTCCCGTGCCGCCCGCACAGGCCGTGTTCATCCGCTGCTCAATGCCGCCGCTGAGATAGATGATTTTGGCGTCCTCTCCGCCAAGCTCAATCGCTGTATCACACTGCGGGATCAGCTCGCTGATCGCTTTCGTGCAGGCAATGACCTCCTGAACAAAGGGGACCTCGCCAAGCTTCGAGAGAGACAAGCCGGAGGAACCGCTTACAGTAAGTGCAGCCTCACGATCCGGGAACCTGTCCCGCACATCCGACAGGAGGGATAGCGCAGCTTTTTTTATATCGCTAAAATGTCTCACATAATCCTGATATATAATCGCATCACGTTCCATAACAACCAATTTGGCCGTAGTTGATCCGACGTCCAGCCCAATACGCAGCATCATCATGCCCTCATCACCATGCCTTGCTCCAAATTTGAAGTAATATGAGGCAACTATATCATGAGAGCGCCTTATAGAGGCTGTTAGAAATGTTACAGACATTTACAATTAATTACTAGCATACTTATTTATTCATGATTTCTCCCAATACTGCTTCAACATGTCCTTTGACCCGGACCTTCCGCCATTCTTTGACCAGAAGGCCTTGCTCATCAATCAGAAAGGTAGAGCGCACAATACCCATAAATTCTTTGCCGTATAGTTTCTTAAGCTGCCAGACTCCGAATAATTGGCTTACCTTATGCTCCTCATCGGAGAGCAGCGGAAACGGCAGACTGTTCCTCTCGATGAACTTCGCGTGGGAAGACAGGCTGTCCGGGCTGATTCCCAGCAGAACTGCATTGCCCCGGGCAATCGGGTCCCCGGCGTCACGGAATTCGCAGGCCTCCTGGGTACAGGCAGGCGTCATATTTTTCGGATAAAAATACAGCACTACCTTGCTGCCCCGGTAATCCCGTAAGCTGATGTTCTGTCCAGTTGAAGCGGGAAGGGTGAAATCCGGCACTTCTTGTCCGACCTTAAGTTCGTTCATTTACTGTTTCACTCCTTAATAATATGGATGTATATTCCGAAATTGCTTGTATACCTAAAAGAAATTATAATGTAGAGAATGTGAATGGGAAAGGAAGAACGAAATGTCACCAAGAAAGAAACGGCACGCAAAAGCCGGTAAGTCAAAAAAGAAACCGCTGCTCTGGACTCTGGCAATCATACTTCTCCTCATTATCGGCGGGGCAATTTATTATTTTGCTGAGATCTATAATCAAATGGACAATCTGCACAAGACGGGTGAAGACTCACCGTTTGCGGCACTCCCCTCTCCTTCGGCCGATGTTATTCAGCCTCCTAAATGGGAAGGTACCGAGCCGGTCAACATCCTGCTTATGGGTGTCGATGCGCGAGGCGTGAAGAAGGGTGAAGTCCCACGCTCCGATACGATGCTGGTCGCCTCGCTTGACCCGGTCAAGAAGAAGTTTTATGTGTTCTCTATCCTCCGTGATACTTATGTTTCTATCCCTGAGCACGGCACTCAGCGTATTAATGCCGCAATCACCTACGGACCCAATACGGCAATGCAAACAGTGAGCGACCTGCTGGGCATTCCGATTCAATATTATGTCTATACCGACTTTCAGGGCTTCATCAAGCTAGTGGATGCCGTTGGCGGGATCGATTATGAGGTTGAGAAGGACATGCGCTATAAATCTAAGGCTGACGGACCCGAATATGATATTGATCTAAAAAAAGGCTTTCAGCATCTGGATGGCAACTCGGCACTACAGTATGTGCGCTTCCGTCATGACGCCACCTCCGACTTCACCCGGACGGAACGCCAGCGCGGCTTCCTTAAGGCTGTAGCAGATAAGGTGATTAGTACCACGTCCATTATTAAGCTGCCTAATATTCTGTCCCAGGTTACCCCTTATATTGATACCAACCTGGATGTGAATGACATGTGGAAACTGGCTACAGTAGGCTACAACAGCTCTATGGGCGGCAGCGTGCAGGTTCCCCCAATGGATATTATCAGGGAGAAAACAACCAAGGATGGCTCTCAGGTCATCGGCATCAGCAGCGAAGATGAGCTGAAGCAGTTCGTTCAAGACACGCTGACTGGTCCTGAGCCGTCTCCATCGCCTTCTGCTTCACCGGGCAGCAGCCCTTCGGCAAGCGCCGGGAGCAAATAAGGCACTCCATTTCAGAGATATTCGTAAATAAACCTATGCTTGGCATTAGGGCGGGCGAACAGCGGATGAATCCGGCGGTTCGCCCTTTCCCTTGTGCCACTACTATTGAAAGGATGATGAACCATGAACCGTACCACATCTGAACATTTGTATGAGGAAGCCCTGCAGCATATTGTCGGAGGCGTCAACAGTCCCTCCCGTTCCTTCAAAGCTGTAGGCGGCGGCGCTCCCGTCTTCATGAAACGTGCCGGCGGCTCCCGCTTCTGGGACGAAGACGGCAATGAATACATAGATTATCTGGCCGCCTACGGACCGATTATTACCGGACATGCCCATCCCCATATTACAGCAGCTATTACAAAAGCTGCAGAAAACGGGCTGCTGTACGGAACTCCCACGCAGCTCGAGATCAAACTGGCCAAGATGCTGAAAGAAGCCATCCCTTCGATGGACAAAGTCCGCTTCGTCAACTCTGGCACTGAGGCCGTCATGACCACAATCCGTGTCGCCCGCGCGTACACGAAGCGCAGCAAGATTGTCAAATTCGCCGGCTGCTACCACGGTCATTCTGATCTTGTTCTGGTAGCCGCTGGTTCGGGTCCATCCACTCTCGGCATTCCCGACAGCGCCGGAGTACCTGCAAGCATCGCCCAGGAGGTCATTACCGTTCCCTTCAATGATCTGGACGCACTACGCGAAGCGCTGGATAAATGGGGCAAGGATGTCGCAGCGGTCATGGTAGAGCCGATTGTCGGCAATTTCGGCATGGTTATGCCGCAGCCGGGCTTCCTCGAAGGGCTCTGCAAGCAGGCTCACGACAATGGCTCCCTCGTAATTTACGATGAAGTCATCACCGCTTTCCGTTTCCATTATGGTTCTACCCAGACCTATGCAGGACTCGATCATCATGAGGATATCATTCCTGACCTGACCGCACTGGGCAAAATTATCGGAGGCGGCCTGCCGATCGGCGCTTACGGCGGCCGCAAGCATGTCATGGAACAGGTTGCCCCGCTCGGCCCGGCCTACCAGGCCGGAACAATGGCGGGCAATCCGGCCTCAATCTCCGCAGGCATTGCCTGCCTGGAGGTGCTTGCAGCCGAAGGCGTGTATGACGAGATGGAACGGCTGGCGATCCGTTTGACGGAAGGGCTTCAGGCTTCCGCTGACCGCCATGGCATCCCGCTGACCATTAATCGGATCCGCGGCTCATTCTCCACTCATTTCTGCAGCCACCCGGTAACCAATTACGATGAAGCGCAGGATACAGACGGCGAATTGTTCGCCAGCTTCTTCCGCCACATGCTGAACCGCGGCATCAACCTGGCCCCGTCCAAGTATGAAGCCTGGTTCCTGACCACGGCTCATACCGATGCCGATATTGACCTCACTCTCGAAGCGGCAGACGCTTCGTTCCAGGCCATGGCGGCGGAGAAATAATACAGTCCTTGCAGGCAACAGCCTCAGCTGCGCTGTAGTTCCTTAAAATACAAACAGACCCACTGCGGATATAAGCGCAGTGGGCTGTTTTTTTGCGTTACCGCACAGCTAGTGAAAGTCAAACGGATTCTCCCATTTAACCTCTCCTCTCATGGGGTGCTCCTGCTGCGGCCGTAAACAAATACTCCTGCAATGGATAAGGTGATTACCAGCCGAAGGAGAAAAGCCATATTGGATGCCGCCATCGATACAACGATATAGCTGACTACAATAGCCTTCTCCGCCATGAGATGCTTTTTAAATGTCCCGTTTCGTATCCTGTACAGGAACACTCCGACAATTACGAGAGCCAGCGTCTCATTCTGAATAACCACTCTCCCGGAGGAAAGCGGTTTAAACCGGCTTATCTGTTGCTCTTCTGCTCATAAAGACTACGGATATTCACGCCTTGGGGTAGCTTAAACGGATTCTCCTGATTGATCCGGTCATAGAACATAATCCCGTCCAGATGGTCAATTTCATGTTGAACTACAATGGCCTGATAGCCCCTGAATTTCATAACGACTTCCTTGCCGCTCATATTATATCCCTTGACCTTTATGGAGTCGTATCTCGGCACAAAACCATGCACCGGGCGGTCAACGGACAGGCAGCCCTCGCTCTCCGGCAGATATACCATCGCCACCGAGTGGCTGATGATCTTGGGATTCACCCAGGCCTGCTCCACCATGTTACCCTTCTCATCCCTCAGGTACATTACGAACATCCGCTTCAGCAGTCCGATCTGGTTGGCCGACAACCCGACACCCGAACGCAGCTTGTATTTGGCGGATACTTCCGGATCCTGGCTGTTCTTTAAGAACTGCATCATGCACTGCAGCGCCTCTTGATCCTCGGCCTGCAAGGGCAGCTGTACAGGTTCAGCTACCGTGCGCAGCACGGGCCCCCCCTCTCGCACAATATCATCCATGGTAATCATATATTCTGCATTATATTTTGCACTAGACAACAACATTCATCCACCTTTATGCCGTACGGGCTGAATTTATATTTATCTTTATATTTATCTTTAGTTTATGTGTATTTATGGATTTATGAAAGCCGTCCGCAGCTTGCTGCTGTAATTCACATCGAAGCCGAGGCCGGTGGCGAGTGCGGCAAGCGGCAGATAGGTTTTATCCTCCTGGCCTACCTTTTGCAGAAACGCTGGCGTATCAACGGTTACAGCTGCCCCGTTCACCTTGATCGTTTTGGAGCCGATGGTAATCACAACGGTTCTTCCACCGTACACAATGCTCGCACTCTGGGTTTTGTTGTCCCATTTGCCGTTGGCACCCACAGCATTCAGAATATCCTTAAGCGCCAGGAAGTTCTGGCCGTTCTTCAGAATCGGCTTATTCGGCGTATTCAGCTCTACTCCCTTCACCACAATCGACATAGGTGCCGATGCGGCTGTCCAAACGGGGACGGATGGCGTACGGTACTCTCCCCAATAGGACTCGGCAAAAACCCGGGCGATGGTCTCATATCCCAGCTGGGTTGGATGAAAATCCGCTGCTCCCGCGCCAATGATATGGGTCAGCGAAGCTTCCACACCTGCGAACTTCTCCGCCACATGAGCCACTTTTACCGGAGCACCCGGCTGGTTCATGCTGGACGCTACACCCTCTGCTGCCACAGTGAACTGCTGCGCAGCGCTCATCAGCTTCAGGTAGGAGCTGCTCACGGCAATCTTAGGCGCCGGCTGATACTGATCAGCCAGCAGAATGGTGGCCTGCGGATTAACCGTGCGGATATTCTCCAGAGCTGTCTTCACATTGGTGCTGTAGCTTGCCAAAAGCTGATCCAGCTCAGCCTTGAACGCCTCTTCTGTCAGATCTTTGGCCGTAAGCAGCAGGCTGCTGACATCATTTCCGCCGATCGTCAGCGTGATCAGATCCGCCTCACCAAGCTCTGTTTTGATCTGTGGCGTGAGTGCGGCAAATTGTTGAATCCGCGGGTCCGGGAGTCCGGGCTGTATCCCGTCGGCAGTTGTAACAGCTCCATCTTTAATAGCCGCGGTATAATTCAGCAGCCCCGTAGTGGTAAGTCCCAGGATACCATAGTTGCTAAGAGCGCTTCTGCCATGATACCAGCCTTGCTCCAGCAGACGTTCCGCATATCCGTATGGCTTCACATTCGGATCGGTCATTCCCGGCTCATAGCCGGCAGTGATGGAATCCCCCAAAGCTACGATGCGAAAAACATCCGGCTCCGCCCCCTGTGTTACTGTTGCTTCAGCTGCACTAGCAGACCCCGCTCCTGCACTGATCAATAACGTGAACAGCAGCAGGCTGCTTGTGCCAGCCGTGTACACTTTTTTCCATATGTTCAGCATCGTATCCCTCCCAAATTGGTATAATTCCATTCTAACACCCAGTCCGCCTATGCAAAAGAGCGTCTTCCCGATATCGGGAAGACGCTCTGGCATGTATCTATTATTGCTTCATATCATCGGTGTCTATTAAGGCATTACCTTTCTCCGTACGCTTCAGATATTTATCATATCTGTCATCCAGCTCATGGCCGAATTTGCGGTAGCGCAGCGTTTCTTCCACAATCGGATCAAGTGTGGTCTGAATACGAATCTCATACTTGGGTGAGATCTGGCGGATTTCCTTGGCGGTCCGGTCTGTCTCCTCCATCTCGCCATCCTCCAGCATTTCACTCAGCTTGCGCTCCAGATCGTCCTTCTCGCTCATGCTTCCCGCCGCCTCCTACTTCTTATATCCCGTTGCCTTAGCTTCTTCCAGCGAACCTACAAGGAAATCATGGATTCGGCCATTGCTTGCCACCACATGACGTGTACCGATGTCATAGGGATTGCCCTGCGTATCCGTCACCTTGCCGCCGGACTCCAATACCAGAAGCACACCTGCTGCACAGTCCCACGGACTTAAGCCGACTTCCCAATAACCATCCACCCGGCCCGCTGCCACATAAGCCAGATGCAGAGCGGCAGACCCGCCTGCACGGACGCCGCGGATCTGCGGCAGAATCTGCTGCAGCCCGGCCATGTTGGCGGGCTGGGCAAAGAGACGGTCTGGAGGGAAGCCCATAGCTACCAGGCTGCTTCCCGGGTCTGCTTCAGCAGAAACGGAGGTAGGGATACCATGCATATAAGCGCCTTTGCCCTTCTCGGCGACGAACATTTCATCCCGGATAGGGTCATAGATGACCCCCACTGTCAGCTCTCCCTTGACTACCAGGGCTATCGAAACACAATAAAAGGGAAAGCCATGTACGAAGTTAGTCGTTCCGTCTATCGGGTCAACAATCCATAAATACTCATGCTTCCGCCCTTCTTCCAGGGCTGCGGTCAAAGCGTCTGCCCCAGGCAGAACGCTCTCTTCCCCGAGAATGGCATGGTCGGGATAATGGGTCAGGATCAGCCGGCGTATCATCTGTTCCACGCCTTTGTCGACTTCTGTAACCAGATCCTGGGCCGACGTCTTGCTGCCCAGCTCCTTCACATGACCCTGTCTGTTCTTGATCCATTCCCCCGCTTTGGCAGCGGCGTTGATGGCTGCAGCCGTATGCCCCTTACTGGTAACTACGTAGGGCTCGCGGTCATTCCGGTTATCAGGATTTGTAGGATTCATATCTTCACTCCGCTTTCTTGAACATAATTGTTCTCATATGTAAAGACATATGTTCGCTCTTTGGGATCAGACTTACATCCGGCAATCGGCTAGGCCAGGTGTTCCCGGCGCTGACCTTCTTCTTGCTTAAGTTTCATTCAACGTACCCTATTTCAAGGGACTTATCAAGTCATACCTTGCCCCGTTTCCCGCCTCTAGCCCCGGGTTATGCGGGGTTTATGGTTCAATATTAACGCTGGCTCCATCTAATACCTTTATTCCGTTCCCGGCTTCAGCCAGCTCCTTCAGGGCTTCCATCAGATCGAACAGCGCCCCGTCCTTGGCTTTTGCTTCAATCATCGCATCCACGGCCGGAGTATCCGCAGCGATGCGCTTCAGAAAAGCCAGAAGGGGTGCGGGCTCGACACCATCAGCATGGCTTCTAGGGTCCGAAGGGCTGCGCGGGCTGGAGACATGGATCTTCGGGGGCAGCCACTCACCGGGGAGCGTACCCCTCTGTGCCAGTGGTGTCTGCCAGGTCTTCAGAATCTCCGGCCACAGCTCCCAGGGAAGCTCGCCTTCATTATTCACCCATTGATGATGGATATCGAGAACCATCGGCAGCCCCAGCCTCCGGCTGACCTCAAGGGTCTCCGGCGCATTGAATGTCTTGTCATCATTCTCCAGTGTGATCCGCTCCTGCAATACTTGCGGCAATACCGCAAATTGCTCTACGAAGCGTGCAGCCGCCGCAGGCTTGTCCCCGTAAGCGCCGCCGATATGAATGTTGTTCTTCGCGGTGGCGGGAAGGCCCATGGCATTCAGCATATCCACATGATGCTGCAGATCGCGGATGGAGCTGGCCAGCACCTCGGGCCGGGGAGTACTCAGAACCGTAAAATGGTCGGGATGAAAAGAAACCCGCAGTCCGTGTTTTTTCACGTAGCTGCCTACTTCGGCAAAATCAGGAGTGAGTGCGGCAAAAGGATTCCAATCCTGCATGTCGGGATGTGTAGCCAGCGGAATCAGTTTGGAGGTCAAGCGGTATACCTGGATATCCGAGCCTACATTATGTTTCAGCAGGCGCAGGGTATTGTGGAGATTCCCCCGGGCGATAGTTTCCAGCCGCCGGATTCCGGCCTCCCGGTCACTCAGCTTGTTGAAGCTGGCCATGGTCATGGTTTTGGAGGGCGAGCAGTCCGGAATGACTGTGGACATAGCTACATAGCCAAACCGGACAATCATCCTTCTTCCCCAAAAAACATCTCATACGCCAGTGCCGTCTGTATCCTCGATTCTTCGTCATTCAGCTTGCGTACCAGATCCATCTCCACAGCGGTAACCTCATTGCCCTGAAAATTAATTTCCGCGATGGACGCGGAAATTTTGACAATGGCTACCGCCACATTCTCCGGTGTGTAGGCGATAACCTTCTGACCGGTCGGATACACGCGGAAGCCCTGTTTAACCATTTTGGTGCGGCCGTATTCCAGCAGCTCGTACAGCTCCTGCTCATTCTTGAACTTGCACACGGAATTGAATTCGGATTGAAATCCCATCCTGTTCCTCTCCTTCCCGGCCGGAATCACCCCGCCGCTCGCAAAATGTTATTCGTTGTCGTACTTCAGGTTCTGCTTGAAATGGTAACGCTCCAGCGCCAGCTCAATCATGCGGTCCAGCAGCGCCTGATAGGATACCCCCGTCTCGCGCCACAGTAGCGGATACATGCTGAACGGTGTGAAGCCGGGCATCGTATTCACTTCATTTATGAGAATTTTTCCGTCTGATTTGCGGAGGAAGAAGTCGGCCCGGGTAATGCCGCTGCCCTCAATGGCCCGGAAGGCCTGAATGGCGGATTCCCGCAGGCGGTCTGCAACCTCAGAGTCCACAGGTGCCGGAATCAGCATCTGCGATTTGCCGTCGGTGTATTTTGCCGCGTAATCATAATATTCACCAGAAGAGACGATTTCACCCGGAACCGAAGCCTCGGGCTCCTCATTGCCAAGCACACTGACTTCAACCTCACGCGCATCGACGAACTCTTCAATAATGACTTTGGTATCGTAACGGAACGCAAAATCGACCGCCTTGATCAGGCTTTCCTTGTCCACGGCTTTGGAAATACCCACACTGGAGCCCAGATTGGCCGGCTTGACGAATACCGGATACCCCAGCTTATCTTCCAGGCCGATGATCAGCTCATGGCTTTTGCGTTTCCATGAACTGATATTGAAATAGCAGTATTCGCACTGATCCAACCCGGCTTCACCGAACAGCTTCTTCATCACGACTTTATCCATACCTGCAGAAGATGCCAGCACGCCTGCACCGATATACGGGATATTAGCCATTTCGAACAAGCCCTGAATCGTTCCGTCCTCTCCGTTGGTACCATGCAGCAGCGGGAACATCACATCAATCACCTGGCTGCCGCCGGTCAGACCGCTGAATACTGCATTTAACGCCATGCCCATATCCCCGGCTTCGCCGCCCAGCTTCAACTGCTCAATAGCCCCAAAAGGTGCGTCCAGCACCGCTCCGACCTTCCAGAGCCCCTGCTTCGAAATATAAAAAGGAATAATCTCATATTTAGCGTAGTCAAAAGCATTCATAACCGCAAATGCCGTCTGCAGCGATACCTCGTGCTCCCCGGATTTGCCGCCGTACACCAGTCCTACGGTTAATTTTGTGTCACTCATGCCCTAACCTCTTTCTGATTTATAAGTAGTCATTAATATGAAAAAAACGGTAGGCCGTTCTGTCAGTCCATGCATAGGAATCACGATAATCCCAAAAGCGGTGCCGGCTGCTGACTGTCCGCGCATTCACCAGCGGCTGTCCCGCTGCGTCAAAAGCGGTAACAATCGTGCTGTGCTGATAATGGCCGTTGCCGTCCCAATCGTACTGGATAACATCCCCGAGCATCAGCTGATCTGCCCGTTCCACCGCCTCGGCCCGTAGTCCGCTGCTCCGGCTTGCACTTAAATAGCGCTGCAGACTGTCCGACACCGCCCAACTGAAGCTCCACCATTCCTGCGCGCCGTTATAGCCTTTGTACCACCAGCCCGTTTCTCTTTTACCAGTATAGTTGATAGGCGCCCCCCCTGCAAAGAGACATTGGGACACATAATTAGTACAGTCCACATCAAATACCTCGAACTCCGGATTGCCGTCCTTCCACCACCGGTCGGCATAAGCGGCTGCCTCTTCCCGGCGGTAGCGCACTTCTTTGCCGCTGGCAATGCTGCGGAGTATACTCTTGTTAAGCAATGGCTGCGACGGCTGGGGAACGGGGAGCACCTCGCCCCATTTGGATAGCCGAAGCAGAGGCTCCGGTCCTAGCACTTTGCGCATTGAATTCCGCTCAGGCACGCTGCGCTCCACAGCGGTAATCTCCCAGGCGCCCCCTTCACTCACAAAAGTCAGCCGCTCCGTTTCAATGACATCCTCACGGTGCGTGATGCCGCCCTTCTCGTAATAGAGTGCACTGTGCAGCGCTACATCCGCGACCACCTCGGACGGGTTCTGCCGGACCGTCCGCAATGTGCGGACGCCCGTCTCCGAACGAAGCGGTGTTATGCCCCGCCGCTGGTACCACTGCGCCAGACGCCGGGAGCGCTCTCCCTGCTCCAGCAGGAACCGCGGGTCCCTGACCGCACTGCTGCGCTGCTGGTCAACTCCCGGGGCCACACGACCTTTATTCACTTGATCTACGTACACGTAGAGGCTTTTCTTCCACTTCTGTTCCATTCCATTCCCCGCCCTTCATCCCTGTTTGGCTGCTGCTCTATGTATATGAGGAAAACCTCGCAGCTATACAGCTAGAAAAAAGAAGAAACACTTTTGGCTTATGGGATGACGGGACAACGGGCTCTCATTTACGCGATGAAGGGGGAAGGGGATCTTAAATTAGCAATCCCCTTATTTTCCAGGGGCCAAACCTCACATCCCATTGAATAATCCGGGCCTTTCTGCGGCAAAAAATACTTTACTCGCACTTATGTAACCGTTATACTTATGATACACGAAATATTGAAATGTAGTTTCATCAGATGAAACAAGGAGGCGCATATATGCCAAGCAAGGACCACTTTTCGCTGGCCCGCACCCTGGAGTCAGGCGGCAAAAGCTATCGCTACTATCATCTTAACTCCCTTGAAGAGCAAGGCGCAGGGGCTATTTCCTCCCTGCCGTTTTCCATCAAAGTATTGCTTGAGGCCGCTGTCCGCCAATATGACGGACGGGCGATTACCGAAGAACATGTGAAGCAGTTGGCGGATTGGTCTGGCGATATCGACCGCAATAAGGAAATCCCCTTCATCCCGGCCCGGATCGTGCTGCAGGATTTCACCGGCGTACCGGTGGTTGTCGATCTGGCCGCCATGCGTGACACCGTAAAGAAAGCCGGCGGCGACCCGAAAAAGATCAATCCGCTCGTACCGGTTGACCTGGTCATTGACCATTCGGTTATGGTTGATGCTTTTGGCACCGCAGACGCGCTTGAATACAATATGAACGTAGAATTCGAACGCAATGAAGAACGCTACCGGTTCCTGCGCTGGGCGCAGACCGCCTTCAACAATTTCCGCGCGGTTCCACCGGCAACCGGCATTGTGCACCAGGTTAACCTGGAGTATCTGGCCTCCGTGGCAACCACCAAGACTGTGGACGGCGAAACCGTCGTCTATCCGGACTCCCTGGTAGGCACCGATTCTCATACGACGATGATCAACGGTCTCGGTGTTGTAGGCTGGGGTGTAGGCGGCATCGAGGCGGAAGCCGGCATGCTGGGGCAGCCGCTTTATTTTGTAACACCGGATGTGGTGGGCTTCAAGCTTACCGGCAGTCTGGTAGAAGGAGCTACAGCAACCGATCTGGCGCTGACCGTCACGCAGATGCTGCGCAAAAAAGGCGTAGTCGGCAAATTTGTTGAATTCTACGGACCGGGCCTGGCCAACATCAGCCTGGCAGACCGCGCGACCGTAGCCAATATGGCTCCCGAATATGGGGCAACCATCGGTTTCTTCCCTGTGGACGAAGAGACGCTTGCCTACCTGCGCAGCACCGGCCGTCCGGATGAGCTTGTGGAGCTGGTTGGGGATTATTACAAGGCACAGGGTATGTTCCGTACCTCCGAAACGCCTGACCCGCTGTTCAGTGATTTCATTGAGCTAGACTTAGCTTCAGTGGTTCCGAGTCTTGCCGGACCGAAACGTCCGCAGGACCGGGTGGAGCTGACACACATGAAAGAAAACTTCGAAGGTATTATCCGCACTCCGGTCGACAAAGGCGGTTATGGCCTGAGCGACGAGAAAATAAACGAAGTAGTGGAAGTGCAGCATAAGAACGGCACGAGCAGCAAGCTAAGCACAGGGGCGGTTGTGATTGCAGCCATTACAAGCTGTACCAACACCTCCAACCCGAGTGTAATGCTGGGAGCCGGCCTGCTGGCCAAGAAGGCGGTAGAGCGCGGATTGACCAAACCGGGATACGTAAAAAGCAGCCTCACGCCAGGCTCGCTGGTCGTTACCGAATACCTGGAAAAGGCTAATCTGCTGAAGCCTCTGGAAGCACTGGGCTTCTATCTGGCCGGTTACGGCTGCGCCACCTGTATCGGCAACTCCGGCCCGCTGCCGGATGAAGTCAGCCAGGCGATCACAGACCATGATATGACGGTAGCTGCCGTAATATCCGGGAACCGGAACTTTGAAGGCCGCGTGCATGCACAGGTCAAAGCCAATTACCTGGCCTCCCCGCCGCTTGTCGTAGCCTATGCACTGGCAGGCACAGTTAACATTGATCTGAAAACCGAGCCGCTGGGCTATGATCCGCAAGGCGAGCCTGTCTTCCTTGCTGATATCTGGCCAACTTCTGCAGAAATCCGTGAAGCCATCGCCCTCTCCCTGAGTCCGGAGATGTTCCGCCGGAAATACGAGAATGTATTCACGGCCAATGAGCGCTGGAACTCGATTCCGGTACCGGAAGGCGAGCTGTATGAATGGGACGACAACTCAACGTACATCCAGAACCCGCCATTCTTTGAGCATCTGGCAGACGGTGTCGGTGATATCGAGAACATCCGCAATGCCCGGGTGCTTGCACTGCTTGCTGATTCCGTAACCACTGACCACATCTCGCCAGCGGGTAATATCTCCAACTCCGGTCCTGCCGGTGAATATCTGCGGAGTCATGGCGTGGACCGCGCCGACTTCAACTCCTACGGATCGCGCCGCGGGAACCATGAAGTGATGATGCGCGGCACGTTCGCAAACATCCGTATCCGCAATGCGGTTGCTCCGGGAACGGAAGGCGGAGTCACCACCTTCCTGCCAAGCGAAGAAGTGATGTCGATCTATGATGCGTCCATGCTGTACCAATCCGCAGGACAGAATCTGATCGTCATCGCCGGCAAGGAATACGGTACCGGAAGCTCCCGCGACTGGGCAGCAAAGGGCACCCTCCTGCTGGGCGTCAAAGCCGTTATCGCCGAAAGCTTCGAGCGGATTCACCGCAGCAATCTCGTCGGCATGGGCGTGCTTCCGCTGCAATTCCAGGAAGGTCATGGCTGGAGCAGCCTGGGGCTGACCGGACGCGAGACCTTCAACATCACCGGACTTGGCAACGATGTACTGCCTGGTCAAGAGCTGACTGTCACCGCTACCCGTGAAGACGGCACCCAGTTCGAATTCCCGGTCATTGCCCGTCTCGATAGTACCGTGGACATTGACTACTACCGCAATGGCGGGATTCTGCAGACCGTGCTCCGCCAGATGCTGGCCGATGCCACCACTTCAGATTCAGCGCTTCCGGTGGAATAGATCTTTCGCGGAAGACCAGCTGCCTGCGTTTCGCATGGGATGCCGGTCTTCTCCGATCACAAAACAGCCTCCAACCTCTCCCTGCGGGAGGATTGAAGGCTGTTTTGTTTTGAGAACCATTACACTTGGATGGAGGAGGCTTCCAACCTCTATATCTCAATCCGCTCCGAATTTAGAATCCTTTTATAGATAAGAGCAATAATCTGCGAGCGGTCGCTTACGTTCATTTTATCAAAGATACGGCTCAAATGGTTCTTGACGGTATGTTCGCTAATGAACAACGCCGCAGCAATATCCTTATTCGTCTTGCCGAGAATAATCAGCTCAAGCACCTCTTCTTCACGGGGCGAGATCCCCCATTCCTCCTTCGGTGACTTGAGGGACGTATTATTGAGGAGCTTAACAGGCGAGACTGGCTGCATATGACGCTGTTCCCCGGACCGGCTGAGCAGAAAGGACTGAAACGCCACCCGCGGCTCCGCATCAATTACTGCTTTTACATTGATGTCCAAATGAAATCTTGAAGAAACGATCCCTTTCTCCCGATTGTCTTTCAGCGTCTCTGCCTGCTCCTGTTTGCCTGCATGATGCAGCACAAGCGCCAGCAACTGGGCCTCAAAGGACAGCATGGGTTTCTCAATTTCAAAATAAAAAGCGGACAATTGATCTACCTGGTTCAGCAGCGATACTTCTTGAATGTAGAAATCATATTCCATTAGTACCTCCAGCGGAAAAGGCGCCAGCTTACAAGCAAGTTTCAGCCGCTCGGACTCTTTCTCTGGCAGGCCTGCATAACGGGCAAAATCATAAGCCATATTTGAGGCTTCCAGTGAAATGCGCTGCAGCTCCGGATGATGATATTGCAGATTTTGGAGGAGGTTATTCAAAAAGGTCTCCGCTTGCTTTGCATATCTGCTGTCCTTCTCCAGAAGACGGATAGCCGTCGTAGCCAGAGTGGCAATACACTCCATAAAGGCCCGCCATTCCTGCGCTTCAATTCGTTTGCGGAATCCGATGGACAATATCCCTTTGTATACATTTTCCGCGATTAACGGGCATTCCAGCAAGAACCGTTCGCCTGAGGTCTCATGGATGACAGAGCCCGAGAGAAAAGCTTGGGGGGAATACCGCATCTTCAGATCCTTCACGTAGAACGGCTCTTCTGCTTCCGGCCAGCCTCTGGCGTAATATGTACTCTGATCAGCTGTTGGGTTCTGAAAAAAGACAAGGACAGATGCAGGGGAAAAGGGCATGCTCATTACAGTATCAATCAGTTGGCTGCCGAGCTCCTTATGGGAGGCTGCCAGCGGCAGCAGCCGCACAGCTTCTTTAAGAATGAGGGTTCCTTCTTTGCGCAGCTCTTCCCGTCGTATCAGCTTCTGCCCTCTATCGGAAATCCCCAGTAATGAGGCTACACACTGCTCCTGAGGGTCGTAGTTCTGTATATGTTCACTTTTACCGAAGCCAACGGTCAGCAGAAGCGCTCTTCTGCCGCCATAGATCATAGCAGGGTAGCAGGATAAATATTCCGGCTGCGGAAGACCGCGCTGCGTGAAGAACAGTGACCTCGGGTCTATCGCGCTCGTTCTCCAGTGCCGTGGCTCCTTGCCTAATGCAGCCTGTCCCAGGAATCCGTCGCCTTGCTGGAATGCGGCATTCATTAGCTGGTCCGATCCTTTGCCGGCGGCATACTTCACCTGAAATTCTCCAGCCTCATTCTCTTTGGCAAAAGCATATAAATCCCCTGCCGAAGGAGTGGCCGCCAATTGTTGCAGCACCTCTTCAACCTTGAGATAACCCTTTTCCAGATTCATTAAGAGCCCGGAGATCATATCTCCAAAGCCTTGTGTGGCAGAGGAGGCACCCGCACAACCGGACAACAACTTGCTTAGGATGCGGCCAAGCACGGCGATCTTGTCCCGTACTTCAGCAATACGCTCCCGGCTGAGCTCAGGCAGGGCAAGCAGCTCCTTACATAAATGCTCATAGACCGGGTGATTCTTCATTTTCGCTTCAAAAGCAGGCATTACCAGCGCTTTGGTGCCCTCTTGCATGTAGATGCCCGACCATAAATAATAGACCTGTCCATAACCGGGGAACAGCGGGATGATGGCATATTTCAATCCGGGAATCCATTCCTCCAGAATTACAGGATGCGACAAAGGACCCAATCTCCGCAGGGTAGGCTTGAAAGGGTTGTCTATATTCTGGAGTGAAGTCAAAATGACCTCATAAAACATTCCTGGAGCTACCGGACGAGTAAAGACGTTGCCCTCCTGATCTGTTAGTACGATAGCCTGCCCAGTAATCCTGCTGAATGATTCCTGGAGCTGCTCCATCTCCTCCATTAATGAATCGGGTACTACAGTTGCCATCCTATCACCCCATGCCCCGGAATTAACCACAATATCCTATAGATAATGACTGTACAATTACCTTCACTTACTAATTACCCCCTAAATCGACTATATAACGGAACTTGGGTGCTTTAACCCATCATCAGACCCATTTCAGCAGCTTTTTCGGCCAAAATCACGGCATAATCCTCCAGCGTCTCGCGGGAAAGGCGGCTGACGGGTCCCGACAGGGAGAGCGCAGCGACCACATTCCCCGCCCTTCCGGTAATGGGCACCGCTACCGCTGCTGCACCCGGCTCCCGTTCCTCGAAGCTTGTTGCATAACCCCGGCGTGTAATTTCCTGCAATTGCTCTAAATACGTACTTCTATCCACAGCCTCCGGCCAGTTCGGGTCGGCCAGCAGGCGGGCCTGTACCTCATGCGGAGCGTAGGCTGCAAGCACCTTGCTCGAAGCACCGACCGAGAGCGGGAGTCTCGCACCAATCTGTGCGACCCGGCGGATCGCCTGCCTGCTCTGCACCGCCTGGATGCGCACACGTTCCAGATCGTCGCGCAGATACAGGCTGACCGTCTCTCCCAGCGAGTCGCGCAGCTTCTCCATGGCTGGAAGCAGCAGCGCCGCCGGTTCATCCAATGTCGGCAGATGCGTGGACAGCTCCCAGATGCGGATGCCCAGGCGGTACTTTTCCGTGGCTTCAATACGCAGAAGAAATCCCTTATCCTCAAGCGTAGTCAGCAGCCGGTGCACTGTGCTTTTGTGCAGGCTGATTCTGGAGGCAATTTCCGTCAGACTCAGATCACTTTCCTGTGTAAAGCACAGCAATATATCCAACGCACGTTCTACCGCGCGTACAGTCAGCTTTCGGTCTTCCACAGCACTCTCTCCTTCAACTGTTTCACCAAATGAAACCCGGTTACATTATTTAAGATATCCATTCTATCTTAGAGCAAATGCCCCGGGAAAGTCCAGCAGTTTCAGTGAGCGGAAAAGTCTGGGCGGCACTTTACAGTTAGATTACAAAAGCGGCGAATTCATTGACTTTGTAAGGTCATAATCATACGATTAAATATATGAATTATATAGCCTGCAGCAGAGAATGAACAGCACAATTTCTCACCGCACATTCTTTTTTTTCGTTGCAAATTACGGACCATTATAGGAGGGGACCTCATGGACTTAGCAACTACACGTACCGGCACACCGGTCTCCCGTATGCCGGGTGAGCGCACACCAAGTGCTGCACCCAAGCTTTCTTTGCGGATGATTCGCGTTAAACATATTGTCGTTGCTTTGCTTTTGTCCGTTTTTTTCTTTTTTGTCTTCTGTTTCATCGCCTTGCATGGCTATATCGCCTGGGTGCTGTCCAACCCGACCGTAGCCCCGCTCTACTCCAATCCTTCATTGGCCAAGGGACTGGATTATAAGGATATCACCTTTCCGGCGCTGGATGGCAGCCGCATGATGCAAGGCTGGTACATTCCGTCGAAGGGCTCGACCAAGACTATTGTGTTCAGTCATGGATATGGTGCCAACCGCGAGGAAACCTGGGTACCGATGTACGATCTGGCACACTATGCGCACAGCCTGAATTTCAACGTTGTCATGTTCGACTACGGTTTCGCTTCCAAGACCAACAAGGATATCGCCACCGGCGGCAAAAAAGAATCCAAGCAGCTCCTTGGAGCCATAAAGTACGCCAAGGAGCATGGCGCCAAAGAGATTGTAGTCTGGGGCTTCTCGATGGGAGCTGGTACCGCGCTTCAGGCAGGACTCGTCACCAAGGATGTCGATGCCATGATTCTGGACAGCACCTTCCTGCTTGAGCCGGATACGCTGTACCATAACATCAAGCACAATATCGACCTCCCCCGCCAGCCCTCTCTGGAGATTATGGAGCTGTTATTCCCAGTGCTGAACGGTACAGGATTGAATCAAATCCCCTATTCCAAGGTCAAGGCAGAGGATTACCCGTTCCCTACACTGTTCCTGCATGGCACCAAAGATGACAAGGCGCCGTATCCGATTGCTGAAGAACTTGCGGCGAACCAAAGCAACCCTTACTCAGATTCCTGGATCGTGCAGGACAGCCATCATGAGCTGCTGTTCCGTGAGCACCCCCGTGAATATCTGCGGCGTGTGTCCGCTTTTCTGGGCAACGTGCAGCTGGCCAAAGCCCAGTAGAACAGACGTATATGTTTCACCGTGTCGTAACATTTAAGCAGGTTCTGAAACGGCTCAATCGCCTTTTCGTGAACCTGTTTTTTATATGCGCGAAGCTGAATCTTAATTCTGTTCATCATAAGGAATTCTGAGTAAAACTTGAGTTCCTTCTCCGAGGATGCTGTTAATCGTAAGTCCATACTGTTCGCCGTACATTACAACTGCCCGGTCATTTACATTTTTAAGTCCGTATCCTTTAGATTGAGATTTAAGCAATAGAGCAAGCCGCTCCTGCTCTACTCCGATTCCATTGTCAGTTATCAGAAAAACTATACTTTGACCATCTTTTTGGCCTGAGAGATGAATGATTCCACCACCGTCTTCCCGGTTTTCAATTCCATGAATGATCGCATTTTCGATTAAAGGCTGGAGCATTAAATTGGGCATACGGCAGGAAAGAATGGAGTCATCAATCTGATAATCTATCTCGAAACTGTTGCTGTGCATAATCAACTGGATATTAATATAGGACTGAACATTAAGAATTTCGTCTGAAACCAATATCAGATTCTCGCCCTTATTGAGCGTAGTACGGTAAAAGGTAGATAATAGCTGTGCCATTTCACTAATATCCGTCGCATGTATTCGAAGCGCTCTCCAATTTATTAATGACAGGGAATTGTATAGAAAATGAGGATTGATTTGCGCCTGCAGAGCTTTCATTTCGTATTCCTTGCGTGCAATTTCTCCCACATACACAGTATCAATTAGCGTCTTGGTCCTTCCTAACATACTTCCAAACCCTCGGATCAGATCTCCAATTTCATCTTTAGAATCGCTAAAAACTTTAATCTCTAAATTCCCTTCTCCTATAAGTTTCATATTTTTGTGCAGGCGGTGAATAGGCAGCATAATTTTCCGGGAAAAGAGTGTGCCAGCTACAACGACAGCAGCGATGCAGGCGGCAATCATCAACAGGACAGTCAAAGCAATCCACCATGCAGAGTTGGTAATCAGGCTTGTCGGCTTATACAAATATACTTTCCAGCCTGTAATCGGGATCGAAGATTGAAGGACGGTGTAGTTCTTACCACTCCAATGAAACTCATCAGCTGTCTTATCGGAAATGGGGATAACTGAATTTTTACGGTCAGCTCCCGAGGAATAAATAGAATCTCCATTGGAGTCCATTATCATTATCTCCGCTCCATGGGATTCGAGGGGTTCAAACGTTTTAAACAGTGCATCATAGTCTACCAGTGCAAACAGAATATTATCTTTGGGATTTTCCTGTTTTGTGCTGAGGAGACGCCGGGCACTATATACACTTTTCCCGCTGGAAAACCAAAGAACATCAACCGACTTCATTACAGGCGGGTACCATGAGGCTTCTTTGATTTCATCGATAGGTCTTACTGTGTTTCCATGTGGAGGCAGATTAGTTCCGGTATACAGGATAATTTGTTCTACCCCGGTGTTTAAGTAACGCGCTGTAAAGAAATTCTGATCGATTACGTTATTTAACTGGTCATACATTTCATACGCACTGGTATATGTGGTGTTGGCGGCATTCAAAATCTCCTGGTTGAAGCTCAGAAAGTTCATTACTTTATTGTAGACATCCATCTGGTTGTTTACAGACAGGACGCTTTGTTTTAACGTGGCATTCAGATCGGCTTTTGACTGCTGCACTAAGAGCGATCTGGTTTCTGAGAAGCAAAAACTTCCGAGAACAATAACAGGAATCATGCTGACCAGTAAAAATGAAAGCTTTATTTTTGTTTGAAATCTAAAGTCTCCGATTTTCTGTTTAAGGGCCTTCCACGTTTGCATGCCGTTCCTCCCGGGCTGGGGTTATTTCTGATTGTACTGCCGGAATTTCTCAGGTGTCTGCCCAAAAAAATCTCTAAAATTCTGACAGAAATAAGAAACGTTTTGAAACCCCACTGTATAACAAATATCTGAAACCTTAAGATGTGTTTGCTGCAGCATGTCCTTCGCTATATTCATACGGACATTTTTAATATACTTGTTCAATCCGCATCCCGTATTTTTTTTGAAAATGGAGCTTAAATAATGGGGTGATAAATGTATCTTTGCAGCAAGAAGATCCAAACTCAAATCCTCGCCATAATGATCCTCGATGTACTGCTTTACGGCGGCAATATCCCGGTTTAAAAATTCGGAACTGTTATCCTCCTGATCAAGAAGAGCAATCCCGGCAATTATAATCTCTTTTATTTCCTTTAATTCTTCGGACTTATATATTTTTTCGATTCCATAGCTCAATTCAATTTCAGATACAGGTGCAGAATAGGTCATAATCTCCTGATACAAAGAAGAGAACATATACTTGACATATAATTGTGAAAACTGAGCCTGATTCGCATATTTTTGATACAAAAGATCTGTATTTGCTCTAAGACTGAAAATGTCCCTTTCCTTCAAATTATTTCTGATGTGA
The DNA here is from genome assembly GCF_001909045.1 of Paenibacillus sp. P3E. Taxonomy (NCBI): domain Bacteria; kingdom Bacillati; phylum Bacillota; class Bacilli; order Caryophanales; family Paenibacillaceae; genus Paenibacillus; species Paenibacillus sp. P3E. Next base: position 50,254 of record NZ_LVWH01000187.1, read on the forward strand.
TTTAAAAGATCGCCATCTGATAACCCGGGAAGCATGTCATTAGAAAAGTAAAAATCTTTCTTCACTTCACATACAAAAAAATCCGGTGAGAAGAACCGGTATTCCATCAGTTGATCTAATCGAATCAAAGCGGCGGAAAGATCCTCCAGCACCGTGATTTCATCATTGATAGCGAGGTAGCAATGTACTTTGTAGTTATCTAGTATACTATCATGCAAAAACGTGCCTAAATCATGGAAAGAACCAGGGGAACCTACCGGCAGATGGGGAAATAACAGCAAGCTCTGACAGCCATTCAAATTCACATAATCAACAGGGTCCTTCAGTAAAGACAAGATAAACTCCTCAAACTCCGGTCCGGCATTTTCAAAAAAGTTCTTGTCAAATTCCAGCAAAAACATTCCATGATAATGATCCGGAAGCTCGAAGGATATCTCCTTCATCGAAGAAGGTATTCCCAGGCCGTTAACAAGATTAAAAAGCACATGCTTTTTGACATATTCAAGTTTAATTTGCGAAGCGATGTTTTCCTGTTTCTGATCTGTTAGCTGAGCAATTACTTTTTGCATGGTATGCTGGAAAGCTTCAACATTGATCGGCTTGAGAAGATATTCAGAAACACCAAGGGAGATGGCGGTTTTTGCATATTCAAATTCAGCGAACCCGCTGAAAAGAATAACTTTTAATTTGGGGTTAAGATTTAAAGCTTCTGTGGTAAGCTGCAAGCCATCCATCAAGGGCATCCGAACATCAGTAAAAAGGATATCAACAGGATTTTGCTCCAGATACTCGAGAGCCTTTCGGCCGTTCTCCGCCATCTCTATATGGAGGACAAACCCCAGTTCATCAATGAGAAATTCAATGCCTTCCCGTTCTTCCCTTTGGTCATCTGCTATTAGTATCGTTAACATCCCGGACGCCCTCTCCATACGCAGTAATCCATTTGTGTCCCTAATCATGTATAGTGTACCATGTTTTAATTGAGCTTTTCAGCAAGCAAAACGCTTTGCTTCAAGTATGTTATTTATTTGTGTAAAACGTAATTTATTTGTATTTACGCTCAAAAGTAAAGGGCTCTACAATAAAGAAGCCAAATTAATTCTGGTTTCAAAGCAAGCCGGCGCTTTGAATCCGTTATCTCTAGCCTATTGACTCAACGTATTTATTTAAGGGGGTTCTTATATGTCATCCAAGCTCACAAAGTCTTGCACTATTTTATTGACAGCGCTTTTAGCCGTGTCAGTCGCAGGCTGCCAAAGTTCCAATAATTCCAATGACTCGGCTAAAAACCCTGCGGCAAATTCAAATGATCCCGCGTGGAAGAAAGCCCAGACGACTCCTTTTACCCCGTATCCTGAAACCGTTACCTACACCATAGGACAGGTGGCCTCCAACTTCTCTGCGCTTGCGGGAACGCCGTATGAAAAGGATAATGCAACCGATAATGTGTGGACCAGATATATCAAAGAAAAACTCAACGTGCAAAACAAAGTTGCATTTGAAGCAAATGACGGCACGGACTATAATCAAAAGGTTTCAATGGCCATTGTAGGCGGTACGATTCCTGATATCATGGTTGTCCCTGACCTCTCTACTCTGCAGCAGCTTTATGAAAACGATCTTATTGCGGATATGACAGATGCTTATAATCAATGCGCCAGCGACCAAATTAAGGAGATTTACGACTCCTATAAGGGCCGTGTTCTGGATACCGCAAGGTTTGACGGAAAACTGATGGCGCTGCCGACTACGGAAATTTCACACGGCCCAGGGGTCCTCTGGCTGCGCAAAGACTGGATGGATAAACTGGGACTCGCAGATCCCAAAACGATGGATGATGTGGAGAATATCATCACCCAGTTCGTTAAAAAAGACCCTGGCGGCAATGGAGCGGGAAACACGGTTGGTCTTGTGGTCGACAATGAAAATACCGCTGGTGTTTCCGGCGGCCAGTATGAATTGAACAACATCTTTACGTTGTATGGCGCATTCCCGAAACAATGGATGGATGATGGGAGCGGCAAGGCAGTGTATGGTTCCGTACAGCCCCAAATGAAGCCGGCCCTTGCAAAGCTGGCGGATATGTACAAAAAAGGCTTGATCGACCGGCAGTTTGCCGTACGCACATCCGACGACCGGAAGGCGCTGCTTACCGGCGGAAAAAGCGGATCGTTCATGGACAATTGGTGGGGAAGCTGGACGGTAGCGGATTCGATTAAGCTGAATCCAAATGCCAAGTGGGCTTCTTATGTGGCTCCGCAGTCGGAGGATGGTTCAGTTACGATGTTCACCGGCAACCCTTCAAGCAGTTACCTTGTGGTCCGGAAAGGGTTCGAGCATCCGGAAGCCGCTATAAAGATCGCCAGCCTTCAGTTTGATTATCAGCGTTATCAGGAAAAAGATGCAGCGGTCCTAAAGAAATTTGAGGACTATGCCAGCTATAACGTCGGGGGATCTCCGATTGCTATAAATATCGATTACTATGATGCATTTTACCGTAATGTCGGGATTATGGAAGAAGCGCTGAAGACAGGGGATAGCAGCAAACTGCTCACCAGCAACGATATAAACGCCTACCGCTCATACAAGAAGTATCTGGATAACATAAAAAATGGGGAGAAACTGGATTCGAATGGATGGGCCGGATATACCTCGAGCATCACGACGGCCAACCTGGTCAAGAATTCAAAGATCAAGGAAGTTAACCCTGTATTTTTCGGAACAACACCTTCCATGGCACTGAAGTGGCCGACACTGACGAAGATGGAGCTGGAAATGTTTTTGAAGATCATTACCGGTGAGCAATCTCCTGACGCTTTTGATAGCTTTGTCAGCAGTTGGAAAAAAACAGGCGGCGATACGATTACGAACGAAGTCAATAAAGAAATCACCTCCAAATGATAGAAAGAGATGATTCTAAATGAACAATAAAAAAGATCAGGCGGCGTTCCACCTTATGCTCGCACCAAGTATAGTATTTTTGATTATCTTCTCGTTTATTCCAATGTTCGGTATCGTGATGGCTTTTCAAAATTACATCCCTGCTAAAGGGATGAGTGGATCAGCGTGGGTAGGACTTGATAATTTCAAATTTATGTTTCAAATTCCCGACAGTAAGCAAATATTAATCAATACTATAGTCATTGCCTTATGGAAAATTTTAATAGGGACTTTGGTTTCCATTGTGTTCGCCTTACTGTTAAACGAAATTCGCGTACGATTTGTCAAAAAGTTCATGCAGACCGTTGTTTATCTGCCGAATTTTCTGTCCTGGGCCGTACTGGCTACTGTCGTTATGAATATTTTTTCCTTCGAAGGTCCGGTTAACGCATTTTTGGGATGGTTTGGCATTGATCCGGTTTTGTTTATGGCCAGCAACCACTGGTTCAGACCTATGCTGGTATTAACAGATGTCTGGAAAGGGTTTGGATATGGCTCTATCATCTATCTGGCCTCCCTGACGGCCATTGATCCGGGACTTTATGAAGCGTCATCCATTGACGGCGCCAACCGGTTTAAACAGCTGTGGTATGTGACGCTGCCCGGCCTGATGCCAACCATCCTGCTGGTTACCACTTTAAATCTGCCCAACGTGCTCAATGCCGGGTTTGACCAGATTTTCAATCTATATAATCCGTTGGTTTATGCAACGTCCGATATTATTGACACCTATGTATACCGGGTGGGTCTGGTACAGAGACAATACAGCCTGGGAACAGCGATAGGGCTACTGCGGTCGGTTGTCGGAATTGTTCTCATCCTATCCGCCAATAAACTGGCACAGAAGCTTACCGATTACAGAATCTTCTGAACAAGGAGGTGTTATTCATTATCACTCATTCCATCAAAAGCCGAATTGCGGATACTATAATCTGGATATTTGTATTAGCATTCACTTTATCCTGCCTTATACCCTTAGTTAATCTGGTTGCCATTTCCTTCAGTGACAATGCGGCGGCTTCCGCAAATATGGTAAGTATTTTCCCGGTTAATTTTACCTTAAGCTCCTATGAGAAGTTGCTGTCGGACTCCCAGTTCTGGCGCTCCTTTATGATCTCGGTGGAACGGGTTGTCCTTGGTCTGATCGTCAATATGATGCTGATGATTCTTGCTGCTTATCCGTTATCCAAAAGCTCAAAGCAATTCCGGGCACAGAAGGTGTATATGAATATTGTGATTTTCGCCATGCTGTTTTCCGGTGGTCTCATTCCAACCTTTATGGTTGTCAAACAGCTTCATCTTCTGGATTCCATCTGGGCTTTGATTCTGCCGGGAGCTGTGCCGATCGCCAATGTCATTTTGCTGATGAATGCGTTCCGCGCCGTACCGAAATCTCTGGAAGAGGCCGCAACCATTGACGGGGCTTCGCAGTGGAGAATTCTCTCAACGATATATGTACCTGTGGTGCTGCCTACAATTGCCACTGTACTGCTGTTTACGATTGTCGGACATTGGAATGACTACTTCAGTGCTTTGGTGTATATCAACAAAACATCAAATTACCCTTTGCAGACTTATATCCAGCAGCTAAGCGTAGACGTTCAGAATATAACTGATCCACAAAAGCTCATAGAGTACTCCAAGATTTCGAACCGGACGCTGAATGCTGCCAAAATCGTGATCTCCACCTTGCCACTGCTCCTGATTTATCCTTTTATGCAAAAATACTTTGTTACAGGAATCGTGGTGGGTTCTGTTAAAGAGTAATGTATAAATTTTTACTGCGGGAGGTAAGCAACAGTGAAATTATCAACAAATCATGCCGGGCAAACATCCGATATTCTGGATGAAATGAACATATTCGTTTCTCGCGAAGAGAATCGCGGAATTTCCTTTACTAATAAAGAGGCCGCTTATTATTATACTCAATCCCATCTCAACAACCATGTGGAGCATGCTTATTTTGAGGGATTGAACATCTCAAAAAGCAGAATTTTTGGCGGCTACACTTTAATTGCAGATCAACGGAAACTGGATAATCAAGAAGCTGAAGTCTGTGTGTCCCCCTATAAAATGGTACGTAGACATGGGAATCTGACCGAAGAACTATGGATGTTTGACTACAAAAATGTGCTGGAGATCCGTCTCTCCGGTGCTCAAAAAACCATTGGGATTGAATTGTTGGGAGAACAGCTGAACCCGCTGAGCCCACGGGAAGGCATCGCTTTTTTCAATTCAATAGAAGGCGGATGGGTTATTGCTGTAGGCGCAGCAAGCAGCCAGCCGGTGGAAGTTAAAAACCATATCGTTTATTCCGGCGCCAGCGCCGGAGGCTTTTATATAGCCGTGGGCAAAACGGCTGCCGAAGCGGCAGATATGATTCATGATACGAGACGGGATGTCATCCCTATGAAGCTCGAACGAATACAGCGTATGGAGGATTTTTTGCAGAAGAATGTGTATATCGCCAGCACCAGTGACTCGCTCGCCTTGTCTTTGAATTGGTTAAATCTAACGATGGACCAACTGGTGACCAGACAGCAAGGCGACGGGATCTATGCCGGCCTCCCCTGGTTTAATGAATATTGGGGAAGAGACCAATTTATTGCGCTTCCGGGAGCCGTATTGGTAACCGGGCAATTTGAAACTGCTAAGAATATACTGCTATCCTTTGCGAAATTTCAGAACACCGATGCAACTTCCAAATACTTCGGCAGGGTGCCCAATATTCTTGCTCTAAAAAACGTAGACTACCATACAACCGACGGGACACCGCGGTTTATTATCCAATTGCAGGATTACGTTAAATATTCGGGTGACTCGGCAATCATCACAGAGCTTTATCCGGCGGTACAAAACAGTATAGAAGGCTCCATTAAGCATTGGGTAGACGATAAAGGCTACCTTATGCACGATGATAACGAAACCTGGATGGATGCCCGGGATGCGAATCTGAAGTCCTACTCTCCTAGAGACACCCGGGCCAATGATATTCAAGCGCTTTGGTACGACCAGCTGCAAGCTGGGATATATTTTGCCGAGTACATGGACGACAGCGGCAGCGCGAAGAAATGGAGCAATATCGCGGGCAAACTCAAAAGAAACTTTGCAGAGGATTTTAGGGATCAGGCACATCCCTATCTCGCTGACCGGCTGAACTCGGAGGATGAGCCGGAATTCTCACTGCGGCCTAACCAATTGTTTGCCTTGGACATGATTGAAGATGATTCTTTCAAATGTGAAGTGATTCGTACAGCATGGGAGGAACTCGTGTATCCATGGGGAGTTGCTTCATTGAATCAAAAGCATCCGTTTTTCCATCCATTTCACTTAACCCGCCTGTACCATAAAGATGAAGCTTACCACAATGGTACGGTTTGGCTCTGGTTAAACGGTATAGCCATGCAGCGTATGATCGAGGCCGGGCAGAAAGAAACGGCTTATCAACTTTTCAAAAATATGAACTGGCAAGCGCTGAACCTGGGAGTAGTCGGGGGACTGAGCGAGAATATGGATGCTTATCCGCAGGAAGGCCAGAGCTCAGCCAAACTTACGGGAGCCTACCTGCAAGCCTGGTCCAATGCCGAGCAGCTGCGTGTGTGGTATCAGTATTTTCTGGGGTTCCGGCCGGATATGATTAATCAGAGGCTTACGCTTGCGCCCCGGATTCCCGGGGAGATCGAAGATTTACAGTCCCGCGTTAAGATTGGAAGCGGGACCATTGACATGAGCTATACAGCTACAGGTGCAACAGAACAAACGTATCTTTACGGATTTACAGGAATCGGGCTCACGGTAGTTATTGATATATCTCCTTTTAAGCTCCTGCAAATTGAAGTGGCAAATGATTGCGAACTGAAAATGACCCGGACAGAGCTCGATTTGAAGGTTATCCTTACCGATAAAACCGGCACAACTATCAATGAGATTACAGCGTCCCCATTACCACTGCGTGTAGAACAGCAATTGAATGTGAATCAAGTGTTTAAGAATGTTAAGTTTGCAGAGCCAGTGGATCTGAAGAATCACCCTGTTATGAAGCGCTAAGAATTCGATGTGGAAATCATAAGCTGCTGCTCCTGTACATAGAATGAACTGTTGAAGATCTATGACGGGAGGATTACAGGTATGCCGGATCTATACGGGCAAGTGCTGCCAGTACGTATTCTCGAAGAAATTGCATTCTGGAAAAAACAGGAGCAGGAGCATACGGTAGTCATTAAGGCGGTTATCCCACAGCTTGAAGAGCGGTATGTGAAGTTGCTAGACGAATGGGCTTTTGTCTTCGGGGCTACCGAGCAAGCAGCCCGCCAGTTGCTTGAGGCTTCTCAGGGCTGCAGTCCGGCAGAGCTGGCCGCCGGAACAGAGCAGCTTCTCCAGGTGGCCTGCTCCCAGTCCCGCGAGTTCATCCGGCAGCTGTATGCCCTGATGGAGGGAAGCGCCGCTGTAAAAGCCCAGCCGTTGGCTGGAACCGTGCTGCTGCACATCATCCGGGAATCAGAGTATGTCTTGGGCGTTTTGAGCGCCCTGACATTACACGGAAATGTTCCCCCCTGGATGCGGGAGGACACAGCGCCGCAATCGGAAGCAGCAGATGAGCATAAGCCCAGAGACAGCCAGACTGGGCCTAGCCCGCTGGTTCCCTTGATTCTTCAGTCCTCCGGAAATCGGGAACAGGGCACGGTTCCGATCGGAGGCCATACCCTGCCGCCTCTTCCCTATGCCTATAATGCGCTGGAGCCGTATATCGACGAAAAGACCATGAGAATCCATCATGACAAGCACCACCAAAGTTACGTAGACGGACTGAACAAGGCGGAGAAGAAGCTGGCCGAAGCCCGGAAAACCAAAGATTTTGACCTGGTGAAGCATTGGGAGCGGGAGCTTGCCTTTAACGGGGCCGGCCACTATCTGCATACCATCTTCTGGAACGTCATGTCACCGCAAGGGGGAGGCCGTCCGACAGGCGCACTGCTGGATGCCATAGAGCACAGCTTCGGCAGCTACGAGGCCTTCAAGGAACAGTTCACGGAGGCGGCCAACAAAGTGGAAGGCGGGGGCTGGGCGATTTTGGTCTGGAGTCCGCGGAGCCACAGACTGGAAATCCTGACAGCGGAGAAGCACCAGAATCTCTCCCAATGGGATGTCGTTCCTCTACTGACCCTGGATGTGTGGGAACACGCGTATTACCTCAAGCATCAGAATAACCGCGCGGATTACATCAAGGACTGGTGGAAGGTTGTAAATTGGCCATATGTCTCTGAAAGGTTTACCGCCGCCCGCAAGCTTGTCTGGCAACCTTATTAACAAAGGACGGCACCGTTACTCGTCCAGACGCAAAAAGAGCCCTTCCGTCACTTGGCAGTGATGGAAGGGCTCTTAATCTTATGAAGCAACGGGGCATGCCCCAGTATTCTATTCCTTGATCAAAGCCAAAAACTCCGCCCGGGCGGCAGCGTCCTCACGGAAGGTCCCCCGCGTTGACATGGTTACCGTCTTGCTGCCGGGCTTTTTCACCCCGCGGGCGCACATGCAGAGATGCTCCCCTTCCACAACGACCATCACACCATGCGGATTCAGAACCTCTGTCATGATATCGGCAATCTGCGCCGTAATACGTTCTTGCACCTGAAGGCGCCGGCTTACGGCCTCCACAAGACGGGCCAGCTTGCTGAGCCCTGCAATCCGTCCGCTCGGAACATACCCGATATGCACCTTCCCGAAGAACGGGGCCATATGATGTTCGCACTGGCTATAGTAGACGATATCCTTTACGATCACCAGTTCCTCATGAGACTCATCGAAGGTCACACCGAGCGCCTCACGGGGATCAATCGAATAACCGCCGAAAATCTCCTCATACATCCGTGTAACTCTGGCCGGTGTTTCCAGCAGCCCTTCGCGGCCTGTGTCTTCACCAATCAGCTCCAGTATTTTCTCTACGTGGTACTCGATTTGCTCACGGTTCGCAGCAACCTTGCCATTCATGTAATCTTTGACGCCCCCCATGAAGCCTCCCCCTTCCGTACCCGTATCTAATTCCACTTTATCCGGGACCGGTTACTTGCCTTTACGGCCTTGTCTTTTGCCCGCTGCTGGTGCACGTCCCGGCTGATTATTGTTCTTCATCATCTGCTGGGCACGCTGCATCTGCTTTCCGTTCAAGTTATACCCCATCTGTTTGGCAACCTTCTGCAGCATTTCAGGATCATTCTGCATCGTTGTCATTTGTCTGCGCAGATAATATACCCCGATAAAGAATCCGCCGATCAGACCTACGACAAGCGTAATAATAGGCAATGCAATGTTCATCCAAAGTCCACCTCTTACTCTATTGTCTGCAATGCCGCTCTAGGCACGCGAATCTATCATAGCATTTCAACAACTGGACAGCAATTGGCAAATACAATGAAACAGGTCACTGCAAATCAGGTATCCACTTCAGCGAGAAAGAGAAGGAAAATTCATATCGTGAAACATATAAATTCTTATCTTTTAAAAAAGGTAGGCCCCCATTCCGTCCGCCATGCCGTGCTCCGCCTCCAGCTGCAGCAACCGGCTTTTGATCCCCAGGCCTCCCGCATAACCGACAAGAGCACCACCCGAACCGATGATCCTGTGGCACGGCACTATTACCGGCACAGGGTTGCGGTTATTGGCTCCGCCCACAGCCCGGACCGCCTGCGGATTGCCGATCAGGGACGCAATATCCTTATATGAGGCCGATCCCGCGTATGGCACAGTACACAGTGCTTCCCATACCTGACGCTGGAACACAGTACCACGCATATCCAGCGGGAGTGAGAAACCTCTCAGCTCACCGGCAAAATAGGCTTTGAGCTGCTGAACAGCCTCCGATAATCTGGATGAATCCTGATGCAGCTTGACCTGGCCCATTTGCCCTTTGATCCATTGGCCGATACCTGAAGCGGTATCCCCAAACGTACCGAACTTTATAAGACACAGCCCCGCCTCTGTTGCGCAGAGGGTAAGCGGGCCAACTGGAGAATTCATTTCCTCATAAAATACAGACTTCTCCATGCTGGCCGTGTCTGCCATTGTCTCAGTCATGTTCCTGAACCTCCTCCTGCAGCAGGAGCTTGTCCCGCGAGCGCTCAAGCATTTCCCGGACCGTAGTGTCCTCTTCCTCCCGCAGCGCCAGCTTCACTGCCGTAAGCGCTTCTTGGCCTCCGATACGTCCGAGCGCCCAGGCAGCACTCCCGCGCATCTCCGGGCGGGTTTCCTTCAGCAGAATCTCAGTCAGCTTCGGCACAGCCGCAGTCTCCTTGAAGTTCCCGAGCGCGATCACCGCATTGCGCTGAATCGGCTTCTTGCCACGCCAGGCTGCTGAGCTGCTTCCGAACTGTTCCTTGAACTCACGGTTGCTGAGTTCGAGAATTGGCATCAGCAGCGGCTTGACGATCTCGGGATCAGGCAGAAGCTCGGGACGGTGATCCCAATTCTTCGCCCGGTTCTTCGGACATACGATCTGGCAGGTATCGCAGCCGTACAGCCGGTTGCCGATCTTGGTCATGTATTCATCACTTAGAAAGCCCTTCGTCTGCGTCAAATACGAAATACAGGCCTGGGCATTCAACTGCCCGGGACCCACCAGGGCCCCTGTAGGACAAGCGTCGATACACTTTGTGCAATCTCCGCACCCCTCCTCTACCTGCTTATCCGGCGGAAAAGGGATATTCGTCACCATCTCTCCGAGATATATCCATGAGCCCCATTGGGGGGAGATGATACTGCAGTTTTTACCGCTGAATCCGATGCCCGCCCGCTCAGCGACGGCCCGATCGACCAGCACTCCGGTATCCACCATGCTCTCTAGCTCTGCTCCCGGCACACGCTCCCGGATGAAGCCTTCCAGCTTGGCGAGTGCCTCCCGGAGGACATGATGATAATCCCGCCCCCAGGAGGCACGGGCCAGAATACCGCGCCGTGCACCCGGCTCTGACTTGGGCGGATTTTCCATTTTGGAGGGATAAGCTACAGCTATGGCGATAATGGACATCGGCTGCCCCCCGGACTGCAGGGCCGGGATGGTCCGCTTATCAAGATCCGGCTCCTCGAACCCCGAATCATACCCGTTGTCCCGATGCTCCTGGAGCATATTTTTCAAATATAAAAACGGCTCCGCAGTCGCAAACCCGATATCATCAATACCGAGTTCCGAAGCAGCAGCCTTAATTTCAGCTTTGAGACCTTCCCATTTCGAAGGCGGTGGAGCATAGGATGTCTGAATGTTATTGTTCATTACCGCCTTCTCCTTCACTTATAATGCACTTGCCTTGCCAAAGGGCCACCAGATAAACGCAGCCTTGCCGACCAGGAGGTCCTGTGAAACGGCACCAAAATACCGGCTGTCCTTGCTCGCCCCCGCATGCCGGTTATCCCCCATCACAAAATAGGTTCCCTTATCAAGGGTAAGCTGGGCAAAATCCGGGTCTTGTATTTCAGTATCCACATAGGGCTCAGCCTTAAGCTTGCCGTTCACATACAGCTTATGGTTCCGCACTTCTACCTTGTCACCCGGTATCCCAATGACCCGTTTCACCAGGTATTCCTTACGGTCTGGTCCGGTGCTTGGGTCATGAAGAACAATCACATCTCCACGCCCTGGACTGGCAAAGACTAGTGAGATCTTGTTAATAATCAATTTCTCGCCCTCCAGCAGCGTTGGCTGCATGGATTGGCCGATAACCGTTGAGACGTTGAACACAAATATATTGAGCAGTGACATCAATGTGAAAATAACTGCGGCAGTTATGAGCCAATCCCGTAAATCGCGGACCCAGCCCCGTCCCGGTGCAGAGCCAGGCTTCCCGTGGGTAACAGACCGGTATCTCTGCCGGCGGCTCCGCATGAAATCTTCTTTAAGCTCCTGGTTCATAGGCCACCTTCTTGCTTCTCATTGGTCATTCAAGTCCATAACAATAGAAAAGCATATCTCCCGGCCATTTGCAATGGACTGTGGGAAGATATGCTTCAGTATAATAAATCAGACTATGCAAGCACGTACTCAATCCTAAAATAAGCATGTTATCCTATTCATGATCATTGAAGACGTAACCACTGCTATAGTTCTCTACTCTAGAAAATGTTTCCGCTTACGCAGCACCGGAATCAAAGTTCCTTATCCGACAATGCTGAGCTTCCGTACTGATTTGAAGATTTGATCCTCGCCATAACCCATGGCTTCATACAGCGGCAGGGCAAATGAATTATGCTCATCAACCGCTACAAAAATACCACTGACCTTGCGGGCCTGAAACTTGTGTTCCATTGCCGATACAAGACCTCTGCCAATTCCTTTGCGGCGGTAGTCGGGATGAACGGCAATGCGGAAATAGCAGCCGTGATTCTTCTCGATCGTACCAATTAGCGCACCAACAATCTCTCCTTCATCCTCAGCAACAACAATGAGATCGGAATCCCATGAAAGCTGCCTGGAGAAAGGCTCGATAGTGCTCTCGAAACATTCTTCCGATAATGCGGTCTGCAGCAGTTCAGTCACAGGGGTAACGTCGCTTAATTGAAAGGAACGAACGTGCATTCTTTAAATCTCCCTTTTCTATGGCTTAGAATTTAACAAAAAGAAGGAGTTCCCGTAACAGCGTGGAGAGGAAAAAAAGAAAAGCAAAAAATTGCCTTTCGAAGAAGTCGCGTAATCTGTCTTAAGTAGTAGCATTTCATGCGACTAAAGAAGTATTAACCTAATGTTAAACAGTTTATAGCTTCTTTAAACTTCAAAAAACGAGAAATACCTGCTTTTAAGTCTATTAAAGCATACTTTTCTGGCGATATCATCATTTTTCTTTTGAAAGCGCTTGATATAAAGCGTTTACATAGTATAATGTTACAGAAATTCGTTAAATAGGACGTTAAAGCCATGTAAACGTATACCGGGGGCGGCCCCTTTCGATTTTAACACAGCGTTAACACATGTGGTTAGATTTTCATAGTCTGAACTTTACAAACATTAATGTTTGTTTAATGTTGCATTATTGTTCCAGATACGGTTTAATAATAGTATCTTATCAGGTACATAACCTATAAGGTTCATCGGAAATAAGGGGTTTTGACGTCAAGACCGCCAAAATTCTTTATCTATACAAATTCTAATAACACTCAGGAGGGATTTTTCCATGGCATTTCAATTACCGGCACTTCCTTATCCGAACAACGCTCTCGAACCGCACATCGACGCTTTGACGATGGAGATTCACCATGACAGGCACCATAACACATACGTGACGAATCTGAACGCTGCTCTGGAAAAGGCACCCGAACTGCAAGACAAGAGCATTGAGGAACTCCTTACTGACCTGAACGCAGTACCTGAAGCGATCCGCACGGCAGTCCGCAATAACGGCGGCGGACACGCCAACCACACTCTGTTCTGGGAAGTTATCGGACCGAATGGCGGCGGCGCACCAACCGGCGCACTGGCCGCAGCCATCGACAGCGAACTGGGCGGCTTCGATAAATTCAAGGAAGATTTCGCTACTGCAGCAACTACCCGTTTCGGCAGCGGCTGGGCTTGGCTCGTTGTTAAGGACGGCAAACTGGCTGTAACAAGCACACCTAACCAGGACAACCCGATCAGTGAAGGCGCAACCCCTATCCTCGGCCTTGACGTTTGGGAACATGCCTACTACCTGAACTACCAAAATAAACGTCCTGATTACATCAAAGCTTTCTGGAATGTAGTCAACTGGGAAGAAGTCGGCAAACGCTACGACAGCGCAAAATAAGTAAAAGCGGCCCGGTGCCGCTTAGTGCAGTGCAATGGTGCTGCACCTGAATATATGAAAACGGGTACCCTCCTAGATGGCGGGTACCCGTTTTTTTGGCTGTATCTCATGTAATATGCGACATTCAACCGTTCACCTGATTGGAATCTTGCCCATCGAAATAGTGATTCAGCAGCTTCAAGAAAACATTGGGAAAGGCGTAATTGGCCATATCCTCACGGTTAATCCATCGTACCGCCCCGCCATCTTCAGGACTTCCGGTGCCGTCTGCGAATGGCTCTACTGATACGCTGTCCGCGGCGTCAGGCAGACCGGCGTCCCCGGCACCCGGGGACAACACGGCAGCATACGCCGTCCGCCCTTCCGCCGCCAGCGGCAGCGCGCGGACATCCTCTTCCCTGCAGCGGTATACCTGCAGGGTCCACACAATATGGCTGAATGTATGCTCTGCAGCCATCCAGTGCTCAGCAGGCCGGGCGGGAATCCCGGCCTGCCTCAGGGACCGGCGCAGCCGGTCCAGCGCCGCGGCCTCCGGCAGCAGCGCGCCTGCTGCGCCGCCCTCTGCAGGCGGCGCAGGCCAATGCGGCAGCTCCCACATGCGGGCTAAAAGCCCGCTGGATGGCCGCTGCCGGATGAGCACCCGGCCCGCGTGCTCGCCGCAGCCCTCCACCAGGGCCGCCAGCCGCTCCTCGGGGCGCGGCGGCTTGGCCTTGGTCTTGACGGGCAGCGATGTCTCGCAGCCCGCCAGTCGCGCAGCGCAGTGCTCCATCACCGGGCACGGAAGGCAGCGCGGTGATTTCGGCGTGCATACAAGCGCGCCAAGCTCCATCAGCGCCTGGTTGAAAGGCGAGGCCTCGCCTTCAGGAATCAGCTCTGCCGCCAGGCGCTCCATGGCAACGCGGGTAGGTCCCTTGGCGATATCATCTTCAATGAGGAAATACCGGGACAATACCCGCATCACATTGCCGTCCACCGCCGGCTCCGGCCGGTTAAAGGCAATACTGAGGATAGCTCCTGCTGTGTAAGGGCCTACGCCTTTGAGGCCGAATACGGCGTCGCGGTCATCCGGAACCTGCCCGCCATACTGCTCTTTCACCTGCCTTGCGGCATGCTGCAGATTCCGGGCACGCGAATAGTAGCCGAGTCCCTCCCAGCACTTCAGCACTTCTTCTTCAGGGGCATCGGCCAGCGACTCCACCGTAGGAAAACGCTCAATAAAGCGGTTGAAATATGGAATCACCGTATCCACTCGGGTCTGCTGCAGCATAATCTCCGAAATCCAGATATAATAAGGATTGCGGTGGCTCCGCCACGGCAAATCCCGTTTTTGACCCTGATACCATTCCAGCAGGAACCGGCTGAAGAATAACTTGGCTTCCTGCTGTGCTTTACCTTGTTGTTCATGTGTTGTCATGGTTATTCTCCTTGCCGTTCATTTATTAGACCCTTTTTATTGGGCCGGCAACCGCTCCACCACAACGAATGTTGAGGCCAAATCGCGGCTGTGCGTAATGGTGAGATGGATGGCATACTCCTGTTCCGGCAGCAGCAGCCGGGCCCATGCCTCAGCCGAGAGCGAGACCACCGGCTTGCCCTGGTCATCCGGCAGAATTTCAATATCCTGAAAGCCCACGGTATGCCCGATTCCGCATCCGAGCGCCTTAACTACCGCTTCCTTGGCCGAGAATCGTCCGGCTATGAACTCCGCTGCCTTCCCGCCCCTTCTTTTGGCCAGTACCAGCTCCTGCCCGGTAAGAATCCGGCGGATAAACCGGTGGCCTAAATTACCATCTGCTATACTTACAATCCGCCCGATTTCCAGCACATCATGTCCGATTCCGTATATCAAAACTTCACGCCCCTCGTGCTCCCGCAGTCATGGACTGCCTCATATTGCCTTCTATCCTTAACCGCGTGCTAATGGTATGATCTTCCTACAGAAAGACTATAATCTCATACTGGACAGAAGTCTTTCAACCTTTGTATGGAGTAGTATAAATTATAGTCTTGGTTCTAGCTTTCTGCTATCTTAAAAGAAAAAGCCGCTGAAGTCTATTTTCGCAAGGAAAGGGAGATGCCCTATGCCCCGTAATTTCGAATTGCCCGCAGGTGAGGATGCTGTCCTGCGTTGTTCCCATTTCCCGTCCCGAGGCAAAGCTAGAAGTCTGGTTGTCATTGCCCATGGCTACAAGGGCTTCAAGGATTGGGGAATGTTCCCTTATACTGCAGAGGCGCTTAGTGATGAGCATGAGGTCGTCACCTTCAACTTCTCGCATGCCGGAATTGGCGAGGATCTGCAGAACTTCACCGAGCTGGAGAAGTTCGCCCGCAATACGGGTCAACGTGAGATCAGAGATTTGGAAATTCTGCTCTCCTACCTCAGCCAGCATCACAAATTTGGAGGTCTGCCCGTATTTCTGCTCGGTCACAGCCTGGGAGGCGGGATATGTCTGCTCTACGCTCTCGATCATCCCGAGGCAATTACCGGCGTGATCTCCTGGAACGGTGTCACTAGTATCGATTTGCTCACAGAAGACCAGAAGCGGGAGATGAGAGCAAAGGGCCGGACCTATGTGCTCAATGGACGTACAGGTCAGCAAATGCCTCTGGATGCTATAATTCTAGAAGACTTAGAGCAGCAAGCCGAACGCTACAACATCCTGGAGCGGATGAAGCAGGCCAGCTTCCCGGTCGTCCTGATCCAGGGAAGCGAGGATGGGGAGCGGCTGCGCCGCGGTTCAGAACAATTGACCCTTTTACGGCCGGATATTGAATGGTCACAGATTCCCGGAGGCAATCATACCTTTGGCACCGTTCACCCTTTTGCCGGGACTACTCCCGGGCTGGAGCAGGCGATTGATGCTTCCAGGACGTTCATTGGGCGTATTCTGGCGAAGTAGCTAATCACATGAAGAACCGCCGGAGCGGCTGCGATTGGAAGCAGCGGCCCGGCGGTTTTCGATATAACCCCTTTTTCAGATCCCCGGAATCACATTACGCTTATGCGCGGTTCTCCGGTAATAGCTTTCAAGCTTCCTGGCGGCTTCGGAACTGACCGTTTTGCCTTCCAAGTAATCGCTGTTCTCCTCATAGGTGATGCCCAGCTCCGCCTCATCCGTCTGTCCCGGCCATAGGCCTGCTGTCGGTGCTTTGGTAACGATGTCGGCAGGTACACCCAGGAATGCAGCCAGCTGGCGCACCTGACGCTTGTTCAGCGAAGACAGCGGCGTAATGTCCACGGCACCATCGCCCCATTTGGTATAGAAGCCGGTTATGGCTTCGGAGGCATGGTCTGTTCCTACTACCAGCAGATTGTTCTCAAAGGCCAGCGCATATTGCATCACCATGCGTGTTCTGGCCTTCACATTGCCTTTGCCCTGATGGGTGATGTGACGGTGCTGCCCAAGCGATTTCAGGCTGTGTTCTACCTCAAGTGCAATCTCATTGACCGTTTCCTCGATATTGGTCTCCACCTTATGCGTCAATGCAAAGGCCTCCGCTACCGCATAACTGTGCGCGATATCCTCCTGTTCGCCGTAAGGCTGGAACACGCCAAGTGTGATATATTCCTTGCCTTCTCCGGCTGAGAGCTCATCTGTTGCCCTTTTGCACAGACCTGCAGCTACCGCACTGTCTACCCCGCCGCTAATCGCGATTAACAGCCCTTTTGCCCCTGCTTCCAGTATATACGCTTTCAAAAAATCCACCCGTTTCCGGACTTCCGCCTCCACATCAATAGATGGCTTAACACCGAGGGCGGTAATAATCTCTTCTTGCATACTCAAGTACGTACACCCCGATTCACAGCATAGCTGCGGTTATTCTTGCGTATTATTTCCAAAAAAGTCCCGCAGACAACCGGACTTCCGGCAGCCTGCGAGACCGAGTAATGCTGGCATTATTTTATTGACACAAGCGGTTGAATACATCCCTCAGCTCAGCAGCAATTTCAGCAGCCGAACGGTCTTCAACACCATGACGTTCGATGAAGTGAACAAGCTCCCCATCCTTCATCAGCGCAATGGAAGGCGAAGAAGGCGGATACGGTGCAAAATATTCACGCGCTTTGGCTGTTGCTTCTTTCTCTTGGCCGGCGAATACGGTGAACAGGTGATCCGGCAGGATCTCGTTCTGCAGCGCCTGAGCCACACCCGGACGACATTGACCGGCGGCACAGCCGCAGACCGAATTAACAACAACTAGTGAGGTACCTTTGGAGGCAGGAAGAGCTGCTTCCACCTCTTCCGGAGTCAAAAGCTCCTGAAACCCGATGCTTGTCAGATCATCGCGCATGGGCTGGATGGAATCCTTCATATATTGATTAAATGACATGGACATTCAATGCACTCTCCTTTATCCTTAAACTATTTGTCAAAACCGCGTTGTAGCAGGATTCACTAACTTTATTATACATACATACTCTGTGAAAGCAAGCAGAACCGGCCTCACAGTTCTTGGCCGGGAGGGATATCGCTGGAGGGAAAATAAGAGGTTTCCTTTGTGGCGGCAGCTTCCTGGCTGACCTCCTGCCCGTAAGGAAAAGAAATGATAAAAGCCGTACCTTTGCCTTCTTGGGAATCCACTGTAATACTGCCATGATGCCGCTCGGCAATGCTTAGGCAAAGCGGAAGACCGAGGCCGGTCCCCTGACCTTTTGTTGTGTAAAAAGGCACAAATAACTTCTCCAGCTGACTCTGCGGAATTCCGCTTCCCGTATCCTGTATGACCAGCTCCACCTTATCCTCATGGATACGCGTCTCCAGATACAAAACCCCCTTAGGCTCCATCGCTTCCATTCCATTGCGGGCCAGATTAAGGATAAGCTGCTTGATTTCCCTGGAGTTGAGTTGAAGCAGCGGGAGGGACGGACATAATCTCAGCTCCACGCTTTGACCACGGAGATTGGCATCAGCCCAGAGAAGCGGGGATAGTTCTTCTATAATATGATGCAGCTGAACAGTCTCCTTGTTCGATATCCGGCTCTGGGCAAGGGAGAGAAAGTCATTGATAATGCTGTTGGCCCGGTCCAGCTCTTCCATAATAATCTGATAATACGAGTCCATCTCTCCATGGCTTTTTTCCCGCATGAGCTGCAGAAATCCGCGCACCACCGCCATCGGATTGCGGATTTCATGGGTAATTCCCGCCGCCATCTGCCCAACCAGGGTTAGCCGCTCCACATGATCCAGTTCACTGCGGAATTTCTCTTCCTCGGTCAGGTCCTGGACAATCACAACCCTTCCTCCGGATATGCCCCCCATTCCTAGCTGCAGAGGTGCAGAGAATACATCATAAGTCCTGGAATCATAGTGAAGTTTCTCGTTGTACCGTTGTTTGTGCAATACGTTATCCGCCATACGCTTTAGGATCGGGCTATCCGGCTCTTTGCAGAGAAGCCGCTCTACCCTCCGGCCTAGAATGGCCTCTTTTGTAATCAGGGGATTATGCTGGCGGAAAAGGTTCAGCATACATTCATTCAGTTCGGTTACACAGCCCATATCATCCAGAGACATAATACTGACCGGCACGACATCGGTAATCTGCTGCAGCTTCTCCGATTCCCTTTCCAGCTTCTCAGAGATCCCTTTCATCTGTTTCTGGATCTCCATCCGGTCCCAGGCGGTTTCGATAAAGTAAATAAAGCTGCCGCCCAGGACCACCGAGACAACAAGGTAGAGCACGGCCACACCCATTTCTTGGGATGGGGAATCATACAGGCTGTGCCCATGCATTTTGGGTGCAAGGACAATAAACAGCATGCTCGGAAACAGTACACCCCAGAGGACGGCAATTTTGCTTAGTGTCCCGCCGTTCTTGAACGGTTTCGCCATACCGAACAGCAGCGGATACAGCAGCACCCCTGTGTTCAGCACCAGATTGCTGATACCGGAAGGCTCCGAGAATAATATAGTGCATAGTACAAAAAATATGACCAGGCTCACCCCCGAACGGAATCCAGCGTATAAAACGCCGATGTAAGCCGGTATAATAGCTAAATTCAGATAGATCACACCAAACAGCGTTGTGGACAGAATCATGCAGAATACAATGCTTAGTGCACAACTGATAATCAAAAAGGATTGGTCATCCGGGAATTTCCCGTTCCTTCGAACCATCTGGCTCTGATCAAGCCACCACTGGAACAAGAACAGAAAGGAGCAGGCAGATGTTATTTGCAATAAAATATCCTTTACCTCGTAAATAATTGCAATCACTCCCCAAATTGGACAAATCACCCTATTCCATTTGATTAAATCATAACCTTGCAGTCCTGACAATGGAATTCGCCGTCTCGCACGCGGGGCCTCTGGCCCCGTCGTGGCCGTAATGGTATGATGCCGTTAAGGGTGCACAGTTTGCATCTTGTCTTCATATGTAAAGGAGCAGATTTATGAGCAGTAACTATGATGTAATTATCATCGGAGGCGGACCTTCGGGGCTTATGGCCAGCGTGGCTGCTGCCGGGCATGGAGCGGCAGTTCTGCTGATTGATAAAGGTGCCAAGCTTGGAAGGAAGCTGGGGATTTCCGGAGGAGGGCGCTGCAATGTGACCAACATCAAAGAGACCTCCGAGCTGATCTCCCATATTCCCGGCAACGGCCGTTTCCTGTACAGCGCGTTTGACCATTTCAACAATCAGGATATTATCGAATTTTTCGAGAATCTGGGGATTGCCCTAAAAGAAGAAGACAACGGGCGGATGTTTCCCGTATCCGATAAAGCCTCCAGCGTCGTCTCAGCGCTCATCGGCAAAGTGCGAAGCCTTGGTGTGGAGATTATAACCGACAGTCCGGTGACAGAGGTTCTCTATACAAATGGCGCAGTGGAGGGCGTCCGGCTGTCCTCGGGCAAAAAGCTGGGTGCCCGTTCCGTGGTCATCGCCACAGGCGGCAAATCTGTACCGCAGACTGGTTCCACCGGAGACGGATACCCGTGGGCCGAGGCCGCCGGACACACCATTACGGAGTTGTTCCCTACAGAGGTGCCTATCCTGTCGCAGGAGGAATGGATTAAATCCGGGGAACTGCAGGGCTTATCCCTGCGGGATGTAACACTGACGGTCTGGAATCCGAAGGGCAAGCGGGTCATTGCCCACCGGGGCGACATGATCTTCACCCATTTCGGCCTCTCCGGGCCGATTGCGCTGCGTTGCAGCCAGTTCCTGCGGCAGGTTCAGCGCAAATCGGGAACCCACACTGTAGAACTGTCCATCGACCTTTTCCCGGACCTGAACCCGCAGGAGATGGAGGAACAGCTGCAGAACAAGCTGGAGCTGGAGCCGAAAAAGGCCATCCGCAACTCGCTGAAGGGCCTGCTGCCGGAGCGGATGATTCCCTTGTTGCTGGCTAAGACTGGACTCGACGGCGATACTACAGGACATCATCTGCCCAAAACCGGGCTGCAGTCGCTCGCAGCGCTTCTGAAGCGGATGCCGGTTCAGGTGCATGGCACCCGTTCTCTGGCGGAAGCCTTTGTTACTGGCGGCGGCGTTAACCTGAAAGAAATTGATCCCCGGACCATGGGATCGAAACTGATGCAGGGACTGTTCTTCTGCGGTGAAATACTGGATATCCACGGATATACCGGCGGGTACAATATTACCGCTGCGTTCTCGACGGGATATACGGCGGGCATGCATGCGGCCGGGCAGCACGGGGAGTAACCCTCCGCACCTCACTTCCGGCAGATTTGTCTTGAATGTAAAAAGCCAGCCTCCGTTTGCTTAGGAGGCTGGCTTTTGGGGTTTGATATATTCAGGTGGTCTGAGGGCTTAGCTGCGGGCAGCGGCTACCCTTCAATCTTGGCGATGAGTATTGGCCGCCCTCTGGGCTGCTCCCCCTGCCCATCCGGTTCAAGTGTAATCGCCACGGTATCATAGCCCTGGGGATCAAAGGTATAGTACATCGCACCTGTCCCTGCGGAAGACAGGAAGGTTCCGGCGCTTTTCTTAACATCGCCCTTGATCAGCCAGACCTGGAATGCCTCGCTTCCACTAAGTTCAGGCAGCTTCTCCGCCTGTACCAGCAGATGGGTGCCTTTGGCATCAATAACGATTGTCGCGAGGCCCTTGGCCACAATGTCCTGTGCCGCAGGACCAAGCTGGACCACCTCATTTACTTTTAGCTCAGTGGAAGGGGCTCCGGTCAGTGCAAGCTGCTTCTTCAGCCCGCTCACATCCCGCTGCAGGGAAACGGAATAGATGGCAAGCGCCGCTGCAGCTACAGCCAATATAGCGCATGCACCGCGCAAAAGGCTGTTGCGGCTCAACGGAGTTGCCTTCGCTTTTACAGCTGACGAAGAGAAAGGAATTTCCGGTGCGGGAGCCGGTGGCACTATGGTTTCATGAGCACCGCGTACGGTGCTCCGTTCCAGAGCATCTGCAAGAGATGTCTTCTTGCTCTCTTCCACAGCCAGCACCCGGCCCAGCACACGCTCCTTCATTCCCTCCGGCGGTGACATTTCCTCTGAAGCGAGAGGCAGCACATCCACGATCTCTCTCAGCTCTTCCACTACCTTCCGGCAATCCGCACAGCCCGTCAAGTGCGTCTCAAACTCCAGCCGTTGCTCTTCGTCCAGCCCGCCCAGCGCATACAGCTCTGCCCATTCACAGATTTGATTGTCCGCTTCATCCATGGTAGCCTTCCCTCCTTTCCTGAGCCTTAAAATGCCTCTTCAGCTGCTTCAGGGCCAGCCGCACGCGGCTTTTGACCGTCCCCAGCGGAAGGTTGTACCTCGCCGCAACCTCTTGCTGCGTCATGCCTCCATAATAAATGGAATGAATGACCTGCAATTGATCACGGCTAAGCTCTGCCAGCACTTCCCGCATGCGCTGGCCTTCCGTTCTCATCTCAACAACCACGGCAGGTTCCAAGGACTCGTCAGCCACGGCATGCAGCGCAGCGTCTTCCACAGGTACTCCCCGGTCCCTGACCGACTTGCGGCGTAGCATATCTACCGCTATATTGCGCGTGAGCGCGAACATCCAGGTTGTCAGCTTGCCCTGGGATTCATCATACCGCTCACTATGCGTCCATACACGCAGAAACAGCTCCTGCACAACCTCCTCGGCTGCCATGGCGTCCTGTACCATCCTGTAGGCAAAGGAGTATATCACCTTTTCATAACGGTCATAGAGGTTTTCCAGCGCCGAGGGTTCCTTGTCTCCAATGCGTTTCATCAACTCTCTGTCATCCAGAGCTTCTGTCATAAGGGAACCCCTCTCATTAATCTCCCTCTATATTAACCTTCGCGGGAAACTTTGAAGAGGATTACTTTTATTCGGAAAAAATCCGGTTTACAGCTGTTGTCATCTGGCAAAACGGAATGCGCTGAACATATTGGCTATCAGATATCCGGCCCCGCCGCCAATAGGAATAAACAGCAGCAGTCCGAGCCAGCCATACAGCGGCAGACAGATGGCCGCCGAGCACAGCAGGGCAAACGGCATCAGCATGAGCGGAAGCGCCTTGGCTCCCGCCTCTGCTTTCTGTTCTTTGGTAAATGGTAAAATCCCAATGTAGTCATCCCCTGAAAACAGCAGCCAGTAGGAGGACAGCCAGTAGGACATTAATGCGATCAGCAGCGCGAAGATCAGCCACTTCAACATAGAAGGAACAATGAATACCGCTATCAATCCCACTCCGGTAAATGACAGATACAGCTTCAAGTGAGACGGATTCCGCACCAATGCCTTGATAGCAGCCGCCGTGAACCGGCTCTCAGGCAGCGTAGACTTCAGCAGCGGCTGCGATTTCCGGAAGATCCACGGCTTGTACCGCGTAGGCCGCGGTTTATCGAGCACCCCGCGCAGCATCAGTGCAGCGATTCTCATCCGCTGCTTGTAGTCTTCGCGCACATCATTCATGAAGGTGCCGCGCAAACGCAAGCGATAGCGGATAGCCCAGGCCGTCACCACCGCAAACAAGGCAGTGACCAGCAGCAGAAGCAGAGGGCTGTCCTTGAAGTACAGTCCGGCCCGGATATAGACGGCACAGGGTACGGTAACCGCAGGAATCAGCCATAACCAGCGGCGGAAGCCCTGCCGCTGGACCTTGACGATATGCCCGAGCAGCTTGACACACCAGCTGCAGGCAATCGTCATGGCAAGCAGTGCCCAGGCCGCGGCCGGACTAACGCTGTAGCCATGGACGATGAAGGGCAGCAGAATGACATACAGCACAGCCATCTTCAGAGCTGTGACTACAAGACTGTATAGCGTTCCCCGCAGCACAATCGTCCGGATCCAGTCCTCCCGTTGCCTGAGGAATAACAGATCCCCTTCCTGCAGTAGCAGAACCAGGCCTCCGGTGGCCACCAGGATTGCCAGCAGGGCGAGAATGATTCCAAAGGGTAAATCTGCTGCCCATGCAGGCAGCTCTTGATTCCAGAAGCCATAATAAAACCGTCCGCCCAGCAAACCGCCTGGAATGATAATGTACAGCAGCACCGTCCAGTCCGCAGCTGTACGGATGATAGCAGATTGCTCACGAAAATGGGAAAACAACCGCCGCCGGAACAGCTTCCGAGCTGTGGGAAAAGCAAATGCACTTCTGCTCATGTCAGTTCGTCGAAGCAATCAAACAACGACGCCTCCGGCAATCCCGCCTGGGCGCGGATATCTTCCAGTGTCCCCGTTGCTGTCATTCTCCCTCCGGAGACCAGCACGAAGCTGTCACAGATTTTTTCGGCCGTGTCCAGCACATGCGTTGACATCAGCACGCCGGCTCCGCGCTTGCGCTCAGCTTCCAGGAGACGAAGGAAATCTTTGGTCGCACGCGGATCAAGCCCGATGAACGGCTCATCCACAATATAGACATCAGGCTGGACCAGAAAGCCCAGCATCAGCATCATTTTTTGTTTCATACCCTTGGAGAAGCCTGCGGGAAGATCGTTGCGCACCTGATCCATGCCGAACTGGGACAGAAGCTTATCGGCCGTGGCCTCAAAGGTTTCGTAAGACAAGCCATAAGCGGCTGCAGCCAGGTCCAGATGCTCCCACAACGTCAGATCCTCATAAAATACGGGCTGCTCCGGCACGTAAGCATAAGATTTGTTCTCTCCGCCAAGCTTCACCTGGGCTTTGGCATGCTTCAGCAGACCCAGGAGGGTCTTGATTGTGGTGCTCTTTCCCGCTCCGTTAGGACCAATTAAGCCCAGCAACTGTCCTTGCTGTACCTGAAAAGAGATATTGGATATTCTCTTATCCCCTGCTTCATAGCCCGCTTCTTCAATATAGACATCCAGTACAATGTCCCGTTCCATACTTTCCTGCTCATGATCTCCGATTGATCCAAGTTCCTGAACCTGCGGTGCTTCTGTCTCTTCCATACAGCTCTCCATCTCCTAAACCATAATAGCTGGCGCCTATTCACCGCCTGCCGGATACACTCCGGTAATCCGATCATATCACCCTCAGCCACCCTGTACCAGCTTAGTTCGGCGGACAATCCGTTTAGGCTACTGATTGTTCCAGGGCGTGCGACGCCTTGTCTCTTTTTTCGATTCCCGGCCGCAGGAAGAGCAGCGACGCTCCAAGCAGGGCTGCCAGCATACCCGAGACAATGAAAGCCGTGACCGGACCGGAAACTGTCACTAATGCCCCACCAGCTACCGGCCCCAGAATAACCGCTGCACTGGTCAGACTGCTCACAATTCCAAATACCCGGCCCGTATAGGCTTCCGGTGTCCTGCACTGTAGCATCGAGTTGAATGGAATAAGCACAAAGCCTGCGCCGGCACCGGCGAGAACAAACGAACCGAACAACATTATATTCATCCAAAGGCCCGCCTGTCCGTAAGCAGCCACAAGAGCAGCGCTCGCAAATACAGAGCCCATGAGAATCGTACCGGTGGCCATGAACACAAGCTGGCGCTTGCTGCTGCCCATCCGTCCCACTACGAGGGCCGAGAGCAGAGTACCGAAACCGCTGGCAGCTACGCACCAGCCCAGCAAATCGGCATTCACTCCGGGAATTTCCCGGAACAGAGTAACGGTCTGGGAATCAGCCACCTGAAGCACCAGCAGGGCTGCTACAATCATCACGACGCCGCTGAGCACCACTGGCATGCCGGCAATCAGCCGTAATCCTGCACCAGCTTCCTTGCGGAAGGAATGGCGAAGCTTTGGCGCTTCAGCAGCCTCACTCACTCTGTCTGTCTTGAACATTCCCGCTCGCGGCAGCCCCAGCAGGATGACCGCCGATACGATGTAGCTCACCGAATCAATGATGTAGCAGGCGGAAATTCCGACGGCTGCAACAAGCAGACCTCCAATCGCAGGACCGATAATTTTGGTAATCTGCTCTATGGAAGAGCTGAGCGCTACCGCTTGATCCATTTGTTCAGGCGGCACAAGCTCTTTGAGCTTACCGCTTTTGGCCGGAGAGAACATCACATCCAGAACCCCCTTCGCCAGCAGCAGGACATAGACTTGCCAAAGAGAGCCCGCAAATACCAGACAAGCCACAATCCCGGCACGCACCAGATCAGACCCGATCATGATTGCTCTGCGATCCATCCTATCACTTAAATATCCTGCGAATGGACCCCCTAGAAGCATCGGTACTGCCATGCATAAGGAGACGGCGGTTATCTCCCAGGGTGAAGCCTGCCACTTCAGTCCGACCATAGTGAGCAGGGCCAGAATATGCAGCCAATCCCCAATATTGGATACCAGCTGTGCTGTGATCAGCACTACAAATGGCTTGTTGGCCGTGAGTTTCACTGCCTGCGCCGAATTCCCCTGATTTTCTTTCATCCTTTATCCACTCCCGTACAATTGGTTATCTACTGTAACCATAATAAGGAATTGCACAGGAAGGTTCATCGAACCCTGGCTGTAATTACCTGCTGCGCCTAAGGCTGATTTCCCGCTCCTTCCAGAGACGGATTGCGGTAATCTCCAAAAAGTTCACAACTTTTGTGCACCCGTAAAAAATTGTTTGATTTTTAATAATTAAAAGTGTGCTCATTGTGACAAATCACATGTTCAACATTCCTTCTTTGACGTATTGTAAAGCTAGATCAACGAAAGCAGGATTCCAAACCGTGTGGGCAAGCCCTCACGATTAACAATAGAGGTGGAGAAGCATGATACAATCCTATGAACGCGATACTCAACTGACACTGCATTTGTACCGGGTTTTTGCCAAGTCTTTCAAGAGCATTAATGAGCATGCCGTAACCGGCAGCAAGATTGAAGGCTTCAATCCTACGGCTTTCGCTGTCATGGAAGTCCTCTACTACAAGGGACCACAGCCTATCCAACAGATCGGCGCCAAGCTGCTGCTGCAGAGCGGCAACGTTACCTACGTAATCGACAAGCTGGAAGAACGCGGCTACCTGCAGCGCAAACCCTGCCCAAGTGACCGCCGGGTGATCTTTGCCGAGTTGACTGCAGAAGGCGAACGTCTCATGAACGAAATGTATCCGAAATATTCGGAGCGGCTGCATCTTGCATTTAGCGGACTGAGTGATGAAGAGAAGGAACAGATGATTACACTGCTTAAGAAGATGGGCCTGCAGGCTGAGAAACTCTCTCCGCTTCCCCGCAAGTAGGATTTAGGCCTCAGAGGTTGTGAATCAATTCACGTTCAGACTAACCTAAATAGAAAACGGCCGCGCCCCCTGTACAGGAGAGCGCGGCCATTTTTGTACATTGGAGCTTCGGGATGACCAGGTTCAGCTTTCCTTCCACACGCTGTGCTCCTTCATTGCTGAAGTTAGTCCTTTTGCGAGCTCTCAAGCAGAGCATACAGGACTACATCCTGGAATCCCGCTTCCGTATGCCGGTATTCATGCAGCAGACCCTCCCGCCCAAACCCGAGTGACTGAAACAGCCGCTGCGCCCGGATATTATCCGGATGGCATAACGCTTCGATCCGGTTGAGGCCCATTACGGCGAAGCCATAGTCCAGCATTAGCTCCAGTGCCTCCCGCATGTAGCCCTTCCCCCAATAATCAGGCAGCAGCTCACAGCCGATTTCTCCTCTGTACGCTCCTTGCAGCTGCCAGCTGTTATAACCGCAGCTGCCGATAATATGCCCGTCATGTCCGAGGATGCTCCAGCGCAGACTTTCTTCCTCACGGGACATTTGCAGGAGAATCGCTATGAGCTCTTCCGCCTCCTGCGGAGTAGACAGCGGCGGTGCGGCCAGCCAGCAGGCAACCTGCGGATGCGACCAGACGGCGAACAGGTCTGCCGCATGCTCCGCCTCCATCGCGCGCAGCTTTACTTTTTTTCCGTGCAGGACAGGGACTTCTCCGCCACATACATACAAGACGATCGTCTCCTTTCAACTTTATTTAGTATACATCAGATGCAACAACGGCTGCGCCGTCCTTTTGAAGGCTTAGGCTTCCGAAGCAGCGATACTATGTATTGCTATCAGGTACCCCATTGAAACGAGAAATAGCAGGATAATTTATAGCGTGAAGCGTAGCTTAGAATTTAAAATAGCGCCTGTCATGGGTGCTTGCCACCCGCAACAGACGCTGTCGTTATCTAATTGTAACGGCCGGAAGCTATCCGGACGCACCTGCTGCTCGGACTGGCTTAAGAACTTCGGTGCACAGCACCTGAAGCTTCTGCTGGATCGCCTTGAACTCCTCAATTCCCGTTCCGGTAAGACTGTAAGCCTCCCCATGGGCAGTCAGGAAATTCTCCTGGGAGAGCCGCTCCAGCTCCTGCTTCACTTCACGTTCTGCCACCCGGTACCCCAGATTTTCCAACTCCGGCAGCATCTCTGCCAGTGTCAGATCCTTCTCATGTGCACAATACAACATATGGATTCCTATGAACAAGTTCTGTACATCGGCGCGCATATCCCACTCCTTCCGGCCAGAAGCCTTCGGTATTTATAACTGCATTACCCTGGGGAGAGAGATCGGAAACATCAACCAGATATGGTAACCGGGCGTTCCTTCCCACTGAGCCGCTGATGTAAAATTCAAACAATCCGTCAATATCCCAGGAATGCTTGACGTATCCCGCCGGGCTGTACTATGTTGTTAGTTACAGTTATGGATTTATGCTGATTTATCGTACAGGAAGGTGATGCTTCATGTTTCAAGCCATGCCCTATGATGGCACACGCAGCGAGAGGTTTGAATCGGTTCTCAGCCAGCTCGGTGCACTGATGGAAGGCGAGCCGAATGCCATTGCCAATCTGGCCAACGCCTCCGCACTGCTTAAGTACTCTCTGCCGGATACCAATTGGGCCGGCTTCTATTTATTCGACGGCAAGGAGCTGGTCCTCGGACCGTTCCAGGGATTGCCGGCCTGCCTCCGCATTCCGCTGGGCAAGGGGGTGTGCGGTACGGCCGCCAGCGAGCGCCGTACGCTGGTCGTTGGTGATGTACATGCCTTCCCTGGGCATATCGCCTGTGACGAGGCTTCAAACAGCGAGATCGTCGTCCCGCTGGTTCAAGGCGAACGCTTGCTGGGGGTGCTTGATATTGACAGCCCTATCAAGCACCGTTTTGATGATGAGGAACGCCGTTTCCTGGAACGGTTCGCCACACTGGTTGCCGACGTCATCTGATACGCTCCGTAATCAGACAAAGAGACCTTCACCGCCGCAGAATAATCTGCGCTGGTGAAGGTCTTTTTGCTGCCGGGGTGCTGGAGAGAATCCTCTCTTCCCGCACTCCAGTTTATTCAGTCGGGCTCTGCCTACAGGCGCACCGGACTGATATTCCAGATCTCGGATGCATAGCGGGCAATGGTATTGTCGCTGGAGAATTTGCCGGAATGTCCAATATTGATAATGGATTTCTTCAGCCATTCCTTCTGGTTGCGGTACGCCAAGTCAATATTGACATGGGTCTCCACATAGGAAGCGAAATCCTTAAGCACAAAAAACTCATCGTTATTGTCCAGAAGCGACTGATACAGCGTATCGAATTCCTGGGTATTGCAGCAAATAGGCCCAGGGGTCACGAGCTGATCCAGCACTTCCTTCACCCGGCTGTCGCCGTTGTAAATATCACGTGCATGGTAACCGCCGTATTGGTAGTAATCCATAACCTGCTCCGCACGAAGACCAAACAGGAACATGTTGTTATCCCCGACCATTTCATGCATCTCCACGTTCGCCCCATCCATCGTTCCGACGGTTAGCGCACCGTTCATCATGAACTTCATGTTCCCGGTACCGGAGGCTTCCTTGCTGGCGGTAGAGATCTGTTCACTAACATCAGCAGCTGGAATAATCTTCTCCGCCAGGGACACCGAATAATTTTCGAGGAAGAAAATACGGATCTTGCCCTTGATCTGCGGGTCTTTATTGACGACATCGGCTACCGTGTTGATCAGCTTAATGATGCGCTTCGCCAGGTGATAGCTTGGCGCTGCTTTGGCACCGAAGATAAAGGTGCGCGGCACTATGTCCATGGAAGGGTTATCCTTGAGCTGATTGTACAAGTGCATGATATGAAGCACATTCAGCAATTGGCGCTTGTATGCATGCAGACGCTTAACCTGCACATCGAAGATCGAGTCCGGATCTACCTGAACGCCATGCTTGCTGAAAATATATTCAGAGAGGCGCTGCTTGTTGCGGCGCTTGATTCCGGCCACCTGCTCCTGGAAGGAAGCATCCTCACTGTATTTGATCAGGCCAATCATTTCCTGCGGATGATGAACCCAACGCGAACCGATCGATTCAGTAATCAGTCCGGCCAGCTCCGGGTTCGCATGAAGTAACCACCGCCGGTGGGTGATGCCGTTCGTCTTGTTATTGAAGCGGTGCGGATACATCTCATTGAACAGACGCATTTCGCGCTTCTGCAGAATCTCTGTATGCAGAGCCGCCACACCATTAACGCTATGGCTGGCTACGATCGCCAGATGGGCCATGCGCACCTGATCATCATGAATGATTGCCATTTGATTAATCCGGTTCTGATCCCCCGGATATTTACTCATCAGCTCACCGCAGAAGCGGGCGTTAATCTCCTCGATAATGAGGAAGATACGCGGCAGGAGCTCCCGTACCATGCTGATCGGCCATTTTTCCAGCGCTTCGCTTAGAATGGTATGGTTCGTATAGGAGACCATGCGGGTAGTGATACTCCATGACTGCTCCCAGCCGAGTCCGTGCACATCCATCAGAATCCGCATCAGCTCCGGGATAACCAGTGTAGGATGCGTATCATTGATATGCAGGGCCACTTTGTCCGGCAGTGATTCAATGCCAAGCCCGTTCTTGCTGTACGTCCGCAGAATACTCTGTAACCCCGCGCTGCACAGGAAGTACTGCTGCTTCAGCCGGAGCAGCTTGCCTTCATACTGCGAGTCATCCGGATACAGAAACTCGGAGATCGACTCTACCGAACGCTTGTATTCCAGATACTTGTGGTAATCACTTCCGGCCAGAGAACCGAACATCCGTGAAGGCTGGGCGATGGACTCTGCGCTCCAGTTGCGTAGTGTGTTCACATGCCTGCAGTCTGCACCGATAACTGGCACATCGTAAGGAACCGCGCGCACCGCTTCATAGTCCTTATGCTCGAAGGCCAGCTCACCGTTCTCCTCACGGGTCTCGATATGGCCCCAGAACCGCACCTCTACCTGCTTGTCTTCCCGCCGCACTTCCCATACATTATCATTCTGCAGCCAGTAATCGGGCAGTTCCACCTGATACCCGTCAACGATTTTTTGCTCGAACAGGCCGTATTTGTAACGTATGCCACAGCCGTGCCCTGCATACTGCAGGGAGGCCAGTGAATCCAGGAAGCATGCCGCCAGACGGCCCAGACCGCCATTGCCGAGGCCCGCGTCCGCTTCCTCCTCTTCCACATCCCGAAGGCAGAACCCCAAATCCGTAAGTCCGTCACGTACAACCTCAAGCACGCCCATATTAAGGAGGTTATTGCCGAGAAGTCTGCCGATTAGAAACTCCATGGAAAAATAGTATACCTGCTTATCCTTATCGGCTTTGAACTTCTGGTTGGTGTCCGCCCAGTTCTTACCCGCATTTTCACGGATCATGTTGCCGAGAATGTTGTAGATGTCGGCGTTCGATGCTTCCTCCAGCGGCTTGCCCAATTTCCCGATGAGTGTCTCGCGGAACACTTGTTTAAAAGTCTCTTTATCGTTGAACAACAGCAGGTTCCTCCTGACAAATGCTTTTTTTAAAAGAATGGCCTCACGGTTAAATCTTACTGCTCTTAACAATCACAAATGGACGTCTGCTGTCCCCGACAAGTATCCGGTCCTTGCTTAGTTGCACGTCTTTATCCATAATGACATTCTCAATCACGGCATTCTCTTCGATGACACATTTCTGCATAATCACCGAATTAATAATGCGCGCACCCTTGCGGACCTGCACCCCCCGGAAAATCACGCTGTTCTCCACGGTCCCCGCAATAATGCAACCATTGGCCACCAGCGAATTGCTGACCTCCGCGCTGTCCAGATAGCGGGTAGGAGCTTCATATTTTATTTTCGTCTGAACCGGGTTCTCTTTGAAGAGTCCGAAATAATTATCCTGCTGCAGCAGCTCCAGACTGTTCTTGTAATAACTCTCCAGAGAGTTGATTACTGCATGATAACCTGTATATTCATAAGCGGCAATCTTGAACTTGTGGCGGTTCTTCTGAATGGCGTCACGGAAAAAGTAACTCTCCCCATGCGCAATGCAATATTCCACCTGCTCCAGAAACAGCTTTTTTTCCATAATAAAAATATCCAGATAGACGTTATGATGATCCTTCTCCTGATGGATCTCCGTCACATTACTGTCCTCGTCTACATCAACCCGCAGACAGGGATCGTGCTCCGGCTTAAGGATGTCAATTTTCTTGTAAACCAGCGTGACATCAGCACCCTTCTCCATATGATATTGAAACACATCCTGGAAATCGACGGTGTTGATGTGCTGGCTGCCGGAGAACACAATATATTTGGCCGCAGCCCGTTTGAAGAAATCAAGATTGTTGTGATAATGCTGCAAATCCCCCAGGGAAGTATCTGTCGGATCATTCCAGTCAGGCGGCAGAATGAACAGGCCCCCGTGCTTGCGGTTCATATCCCACGATTTGCCGTCGCCGAGATGGTCCATCAGCGAACGGTATTTACGGCGGACAAACAGCCCCACGCTCTCCAGCTCCGCACGCATCATGTTGGAGAGAACAAAGTCGATCAGCCGGTAGCGGCTGGCAAAAGGCACCGCCGCGCCGCAGCGGAAATAGGTCAGCTCGTTTAATTGGTCCAATTCATGGTCAAGATTGATGACACCCATGAGTTCTTTCATCGAAATCCCCCCGTCCTCTGCTGATTATATGGTTTTGGCTGCAACGGATTTGCGCTTTTTGCTTCGATTGTCGATCAGCAGAATTTCTTCCTCATCCTCCCGCTCAATCCCGATCTCCATGTAATCTTCAATGACCGTATTCTCACTGATAATGGCCTTGTGAATTCTTACATTCTTCCCGATCTTGACCTTTGGCATGATGACAGAGTCCGTAATCACACTGCCTTCACCCACTTCCACGCCGTAAAAGAGTACTGAATGCTTCACTTCTCCGTGGACAATGCAGCCTTCATTAATGATGCAGCCCGACACCTTCGCTCCAGGAGCTACATATTGTGCCGGCTGGTTCGGGTTGCGGGTGAAGATACGCCAGTTCGGATCGTTCAGATTCAGAGGCGGAGTATCGCTCAGCAGATCCATGTTCGCTTCCCACAGGCTGGTTATAGTACCTACATCTCTCCAGTACCCTTCAAAAGGATACGCAAAGAGGGATTGGCCATCAGCCAGCATGAGCGGAATAATATCCTTGCCAAAATCATGGGACGAGCCGGCGTTCTCTCCGTCCTCCAGGAGATGCTTGCGGAGCACCTCCCATTTGAAAATATAGACACCCATAGAAGCCAGTGTACTTTTCGGCTTAGCCGGCTTCTCGTCAAATTCATAAATTTTAAGATCCTCATCCGTATTCAGTATGCCAAACCGGCTGGCTTCCTCCAGCGGAACATCGATAACCGATATGGTGCAGTCGGCATTTCTAGCCTTGTGGTACTGAAGCATCGCATAATAGTCCATCTTGTAGATATGGTCTCCCGATAGAATCAGCACATGCTCCGGATCGAATTGATCCACAAACTTCAGATTGCGGTAAATGGCATCTGCTGTGCCACGGTACCAGCTGCTCCCGTTCTCCCGTTCATGCGGCGGTAAGACAAATACCCCGCCGTCCTTGCGGTTCAAGTCCCAATCGCTGCCTACTCCGATGTATGAATGAAGCACAAGCGGTTCATACTGCGTCAGCACACCGACAGTATCAATTCCCGAATTGGAGCAGTTGCTCAAAGGGAAATCAATAATCCGGTAGGTCCCCCCAAAATAAACAGCGGGCTTTGCGAGCGACTTGGTCAATCCCTTTAATCTTTTCCCTTGGCCTCCCGCCAATAACATGGCTACCATTTCTTTTTTCTTCATGGAAGAGCCTCCCTTAACTTATGGGTAGTGAAGCATGTAATCAAAAAGGTTGGATGATGAATAGTACAGCGTAGATTTAACCCAGTGCAGAAATAGAAACTCCAGAAAGAAGTGTAGCGAAAGAGACGTGCTTCAAAGGAATAAGATAAGGTCAGAAACGGGGAAAACACATAGAATTGGGACTTATTTCCGGCCACGGAAAGACTCTTTAGGCCGGGTGGTATCCTTATTGTAAAGTGTTCTATAGCCGCCGTCAAAACCCTTTATCGTCCCGTTCAAAAACTATTTATATTCTGACTAAACTTCTTATTAATAGCATTAATATCTCCGTATAATTAGATTAACCATTATGATTAACCCTGAAAGACTATTTTCGAATCCTTTCCTAATTTAATGTTTCCATCTTCAGCAAACTTTCATTCTGATATGTCATAATGTAGCTAACGATTACCGATGTGGAGGAACAATGCATGAAGGCTGCCCAAGGTGTACGATTGCTGCTCGTGGATGATGAGCCTCATATTCTCCAGTTCCTGGAGCTGGGCCTGAACAATGAGGGCTTTGAAGTAAGAACCGCTCCGGACGGGGTTAGTGCCATTGCGGTTGCTGCGGAATTCAAGCCCCATGTGGCCATTCTGGATGTGATGATGCCGGGGATGGACGGATTCGAGCTCTGCCGCTATCTCCGTTCGGAGGAATCAGAGCTTGCGGTAATCATGCTTACAGCCAAAGATGAAGTGGATGACCGTGTTAAGGGTCTGTCCATTGGGGCTGACGATTATATGGTCAAGCCGTTCAGCTTCGAAGAGCTGCTGGCCCGGATTCAGGCACGTCTGCGGAACCAGTTCCCGGGACTGCTCGGCGAAGTGCGCTGCGGACCATTCCGGATCGATGGCCGGCGCAAGGAAATCCGCCACAAGGACGAGGTACTGGAGCTGTCCCCTACCGAATACGAGCTGCTGCAATACCTGGTCATCAATCATGGTCTGGTGCTGAGCAAACCGATGATTCTCGATAAGGTATGGGGCTATGATTTCGGCGGTGAGGAGAATATCGTAGAGGTCTACATCCGTTCCCTCCGCGAGAAACTGGGCGACAAAGAACACCGGATCATACGCACGCTTCGCGGTGCGGGTTATCGGGTGGATCTGGTATGATTGCCCGTGCCAAGGGCCTATTCGGCAGGCTCCCCGCGCCGCGCTCCTTGCGCAAGCAGCTGCTGATCATTTCACTGCTGATTCTCTCCGCCCTGCTGCTCTTAATCGGTGTGCTTCAGTATGTACTTATGCGTGATTTCATCTACACCAACCGGGCGGAATCCATGGAAACCCAGATCCGTTCCGTGCCGCGTGAGATTTTTTTCAACTCGCTGGCTTTCAATAACAACGGTGAGAAGGGATCCGGGACAAGCAGCGGAGAACCAGGCAGCGGTATCAGTGGCAGCACTGGTACGCCAGCTCCCGGGCTGCCGCCTGTAAACGGCAGTACTGGCGGTATTGGAGTCCCTGAAGGCAGCGGCACTTTCATCCCCGGCAATATGCGTAACGCTGCCAACCGGCGTCCGCTTCTGCTGGACGCCCATACGACCCTCGCGATTTACAGCACGAGCGGAGGGTTCAAGGATTTCCAGGAGGAGACCCTGTCTGATTCCTCTGCTCCCAGATTATCCGATGCGGAGTACAATAACTTGCTGAAGCACACCACCGACAAGGCTACCGGCAGCTACCGGCTCATTACCGCACCGGACGGCAGTGAGCATCTGGCCGTATTCATGAATCTAGGCAAACCCCAGGAGTCCCGGATGCTGCTGCAGATGAGTGTCAGCACAGGCCCGCTGAAGGATGTGATCATGCAGCAGCTCCTGATTTTTGCAGCCTTGTCGGTTGCAGCCCTGCTGGCTGGGCTTCTCCTGTACCTGCCAGCCCTGCGCAAAACGCTAGTTCCCTTATCCAACATGGGGGAAGCCGCACAGATTATCGATGCAGGCAATTTGAGCGAGCGGTTCCCCGTCAACCAGGGACAGACAGAGATCGACAAGCTGTCCCGCTCATTCAACGGAATGCTGGAGCGGCTGGAGATTTCTTTTCAAGGTGAGCGTGAAGCCAAAGAGCAAATGCGGCGTTTTGCCGCTGATGCCTCCCACGAGCTTAGGACCCCGCTAACGTCCATCCATGGATTTCTGGAGGTGCTGCTGCGAGGAGCTGCAGATAACAAGGAACAGCTCATGAATGCGCTAAGAAGCATGCACGGAGAATCGAAACGGATCAATAAGCTGGTAGAGGATCTGCTCCTCCTGGCCCGCATGGACGGAGCGCCGCAGCTTAACATCAAAAAAATGATGCTGGGAGATGTGATCACCGAGATGCAGCCGCAGCTCCTCATGCTTGCCGGAGACCGCAGGGTTACCTTCGAGATCCCTCGCGGCATCTGCGGCATGTATGATCCCGACAAGCTGAAGCAAGTGATTCTTAATCTATTCCACAATGCGGTACAACATACCGATGCTGAAGAGGGAATTATACATGTTGGCCTGGTTGCCCGGGGTACGGAAGCCGAACTGACCGTGAGGGATAATGGCTCCGGGATCGCGGCAGAGCATATTCCCCATGTATTTGAAAGATTCTACCGAAGTGATTCTTCACGCACCCGTAAATACGGCGGCTCCGGACTCGGACTCTCCATAACCAAATCCATTGTGGATGCACATCACGGCGACATCCGTATCGACAGCCGCCCCGGTGAAGGAACCTCCTTCAAGGTTACCCTTCCATGCTTCACAGATTAGCTAATGAAGAATCATTAACGTTATAATAGTAAGTGAGACGCTCACAAAACTTAAGGCCTATGCTTCCGAAGTGAGTTTTGTACGAAGCAGTTCGGATGATGTGTAGGCTCACAAAACTTAAGGCCTATGCTTCCGAAGTGAGTTTTGTACGAAGCAGTTCGAATGATGTGTAGGCTCACAAAACTTTTAGGAGGTTATGTTATGTACGAAATCGCCATCATCGGGGCCGGCCCTGCCGGTGCAAGTGCAGCCCTGTTCGCCGCCAAAGCGGGCAAAAAAACGCTGTTAATCGACAACGATAAAGGCATGACGCGCAGAGGCTGGTATGAGAATTATTATGGGATTGCTGAAATTGGCGGGCCCGAACTCGTGGAAACCGGTCATAAGCAGGCTGTGAAATTCGGTGCGGAATTAGTAGCAGACCAAGCGGTGAACCTCACTACAACCGACGAGGGCTTTGTCATTGAGAGTGAGAGCGGCGCTACCTATGAAGCGAAGCACGTAATCCTGGCAACGGGTGTGCTGACGGATCTGGCCGCCAAAGCCGGTGTAGACACGAAGGACGGCACAGAGCCAAGAATCAAGACCGTTGTAGCCGTGAATGCTGAAGGCAAAACCAATGTCGAAGGTATTTGGGCTGCCGGTACGGTAGCGGGAGTAAGCGTTCATGCCATTATTACTGCCGGAGACGGCGCGAAGGTTGCTATTAATATTATCAGTGAACTGAACGGTGCAAGATATGTGGACCATGATCTGCTGAAGGCTTAAACTTACTGTTCGGCACGAAAGAGCTTCAGGCCAGTTAAGGCCAGCCAGAGATACATCCGGCTGGCCTTTTTGGACGTCGGTTCTCTATCCACTGGATTCAGCCTTGCCGTCAGCGAACCCGGCCATTTGCCCCTGCACCGGGAACCTGCCGGACGGACAAGACCTTTGCACCATCCCAACTATTTATGAAGCTGCGCCACCCTTTGCTCGACTGCACCTTGCTGCTGCTTGCCGCTGTAAAAGTCCTGGACAATATAGAGCGGGCGTCTCTTCGTTTCGTCATAGATCCGGCCCACATACTCACCCAGAATACCCAGCATAATCAGTACAAATCCGTTGAATGTCAAGGTAATGCCGATCATCGATGCCCAGCCCTTAACGGCTGCGTCCGTAAACAGTGCCAGGTACAGCACATACATAAGGTACAGAAATCCGGCAGCCGACAGCAACCCTCCCAGATAGCCCGCCAGCTTCAGCGGCTTGTAGGAAAAGGAGGTGATCCCATCCAGTGACAGCTTGATCATGCGCTTCAGCGGGTATTTCGTTTCACCTGCCAGCCGTTCATCACGCTCATATTCGATAGCCTTCTGCCGGAAGCCGACCCAGCTGACCAGTCCGCGAACGAAGCGGTTTTTCTCCGGCAGCCGTTTCAGTTCCTCGCATACCTTGCGGTCGATCAGCCGGAAATCGCCGGTGTCCACCGGGATAGAGATGTCCGTGGAATACCGCAGCACCCGGTAAAAGAGGCTTGCTGTCCACTTTTTAAACAGAGACTCCCCGTTGCGCTTCACCCGCTTGGCATATACAACCTCATAGCCGTTGTTCCATTCCCGGATCATATCCAGAATCAGCTCCGGCGGGTCCTGCAGATCAGCGTCGATGATGACTACCGCATCCCCCAGCGCATAATCCATACCCGCGGTAATGGCAATCTGATGACCAAAGTTGCGGGAGAAATCAATCAGCTTCACGCTCTCATCCCAATAGCTGTATTCCTCAATCATCTGCGCACAATTATCCGTGCTTCCGTCATTGACGAACAGCAGCTCGTAAGCCTCTCCTGTCGTTTCCATTACCTTTTTTATCCGCCGGTAGGTTTCCTGAATAACCGCCTCTTCGTTGTACATCGGTATGATTATGGAATAGCGCACGTGCGTACTCATGAGCAGCTCCTCCTTAATTTCATTTCTAATCATGAAGCGCGCTTTTGCCAAAAAATCAAGTCAAGCGCGCTTACTATACAGCCTGGTAAACCCCGTCCTACTGAACACTCACTTCGTACAAGGTTCCGCCGTTATTACCTGTCTCTGTTCCCTGCCATTCTGCTGTTGGAACTACCGTTCCATGCTCTGTAATCCAGTTGGTAATTTCAGAGCTGCCCCCGCGACCGCCGCCCATGCCTCTGGTAGTGACAAGGAAATATTTCACTTTACCACTCGCCACAAGCGCCTTCAGTGTATCGGTGGTATACGGCACATCCGAGTTGTTGAACCCGTTTAGAATAACGACCGATTCATTTTTATCGATAATATAAGGGCCTGCAGTTCCATAATCCATTGCCGCGAACAGATACTTCTCACCGGTATTATGCTCTTTCAAATAGGTCAGCAGATTGTCGTTGACTCCCGCTGTGCCATTTCTGCCACCCAATCCGCCTGTTCCTCCTTTACCACCCATGCCGCCAAAACCGCTGCTGCTGTCCGGTCCAGCCGCCGGAGTCATGCTGTTTGCTCCGTAAGTGATAGGTGTCAGTGCCCAGTAGATAGGTCCGACCAGCAGCACCAGTAAACCCATCACCGCTGCAGCATGTACGAAAGGCTTCTTCTGCCCTTTCCATACCCGCAATGCGAGCAGCAGAACAGTGACAGCGATCCCCCCTGCCAGAACACCTATGGACCAGCCGCTTCCGATCTTATCGTCATAAGGATGCATAATGTACCACTGAAAGACAGTTGTAGCGAGCGTCGCCACTGGAAGCAGCCAGGACAGCCAGGTTGAACGTTCTTTGTAATAGGTCCACAGCTGCAGCCAGCCTGCTCCGGCCAGTGCCACAATCGGCGGAGCCATCATAATCAGGTAATATTGGTGAAAAAATCCGGCGATGCTGAAGAATCCCATAGCCGGCACCAGCCAGGCCAGCCAGAACAATGCTTCTGTATGCCGCCATGTGAAGTTCCGTCTGCGCAGGCTGGCAAAGATTCCGATGCAGCCGAATAGCAGGAAAGGCAACAGCCAGCTGGCCTGGCCGGACAACGCCGATTGGAACAAGCGGAGCGGACCGGCAGTACCTGTGTTGAACATTCCTCCTGCCCCGCCATTCATCCCGCCACGGCCGCTTTGCCCGAAATCAAACTGGCCTCGGCCGTCCATTCTGCCTCCCGGCATCCCGCCGTCATCTGCAGCCTGGCCTCGGCCATTCGAGCCTCCGTCAGTCTGTTCGCCTCCTGTACCTCCAGGTGGCTGTCCCTGTGCCTGACCGTCTGTACCATTCATCATTCCTTGACTGCCCTGGGCGGCGGCTCCGTTCATGGGCGGCATCTCCCCGCCATTCCATGAAGGCATTTCGCCTCCGCCGAACATTCCGCCGCCAGGAAAGCCGCCACCGCCGCCTCCGGTACTGCGGTCACCGGTCAAGCGCGACACCCCGTTATAGCCAAAAGCCAGATTCAGCACAGAGTTCGTCCCGCTGCTGCCCATGTAAGGCCGTTTGCTTGCCGGGATCGAATCCACAATAACCGCCCAGGATAGCGAAATCACCAGCAGCACTGCGGTGCAGGCTGCGAGCACTCCGGTTTTCCTCTTCCAATTCACCTTCGCAGCCAGAACATAGAAGAGGTAGAATGCCGGAAGCACCATGTATGCCTGCAGCATCTTCTCGTTGAATCCTACGCCGATCAAGGCAAACGCTGTGAGGAGACTGCCCCATTTATTGTGCTTAGTACCCTTGAAGAGAAACCATGCTGCAAGCAAAAGCGTAAATACCAGCATGGCATCAATATTATTCGTTCTGCTGACAGCAGCAGCTACGGGTGTAGTTGCCATTGCCAGTGCCGCGAGCCGAGCTGCCGTGCGGCCAAAGGTTGGTTTCACCAGCAAATATACCAGCAATACGGAACCTATTCCGCTAAGCACCTGCGGAAGGATCACGCTCCAGCCGTGCAGGCCGAAGATCAGCGCGCTGAGTGTCTGAATCCAGAACGTCACAGGCGGCTTATCAACCGTTACCGAGCCTGCCGAGTCCAGCGAGGCAAAGAAAAAGTTGTGAAAGCTCTGAAGCATACTTCCTACTGCTGTGGTATAGTACGTGTTTGAGTATTGATCATTCCAGATTCCATAGCCATACAGAAAGGCTGCAAGCAGCAGAATACCCAGCAGCACGACATCGGAACCCAGCTTTTTTATCCATTTCATTTCTCTCCACTCCCATCGATCGATACACTATTCCGGCAGTGCTCTATCCCCCGGTACAGCTTTGCTTAGGTGTATTATGGCACCCCTACCTTAACTGATAATGAAATCAGGCTGAATGTTTGCTGAATACCGGAACGAGAAATAGCCCCACAATGTGGGGTTCAGTATTGGGCCCAGGGAGGATATAATTACCACAATGGGCATCAAGCCTAGTATTGAATTTGGATAATGATGAAGCATGAAATTAGGTAAGGGAGTGCGGCAATGATTTATTTAAGAAGCTTTAAGCTTTCTGATTATACAGATCGGAATCCCAACATATACCCTGATTATGTATTTAAGCACGTGGCTGGAGAGGTGCTTTTGTTTGATCGGATTACGGTGCTATATGGCAATAACGGGAGCGGAAAATCCACTTTACTCAATGTAATCTCCAACAAGTTGGGCATTCCTGGGGCGGAAAGAATGACAAGCTATGGACATATTAACTATGCGCAACGTTTCCTTGATTTGAGCAGCTATCAGTTTGGGTATGATGAGCAAGAACGTGAAATCAGGCAACTTCCAAAAGGAAGCCGATATATGAAATCAG
This sequence comes from Paenibacillus sp. P3E, assembly GCF_001909045.1. Taxonomy (NCBI): domain Bacteria; kingdom Bacillati; phylum Bacillota; class Bacilli; order Caryophanales; family Paenibacillaceae; genus Paenibacillus; species Paenibacillus sp. P3E. Next base: position 91,960 of record NZ_LVWH01000187.1, read on the forward strand.
AGGATGTTCTATATGAGATCAAGAAGATCCAGCAATCTTCCGTGCTTCGTGAGGGAATCATAAATGAACAGAGGCACAAAAGGATGAGCGAGGCTCAGGCGGCAGAATATGAAGCTACGTATGCGTTTAGGAAGAAGCTGGAGGACATTCAATTTTCCCAGGAAAAATACTCCAACGGGGAGACGTCCATGCAGTTCTTCGAGGAATATCTGCTGCCTGGGCAATTGTATTTATTGGACGAGCCGGAAACATCACTTTCTCCTGCTAATCAAATACGGATGGCAGAACAAATAAATGAGCTGGCACGATATTTTGACAGTCAATTTATTATTGCCACTCATTCCCCTTTTGTTCTAGGCACGTTGCATGCAAAAATATATAATCTGGATGCGAGGCCTCTTCAAACAGCAGAATGGTTTGAGCTGGACAATGTGCGGTTTTTTTATCAATTTTTCAATAAGCATAAGCCATTGTTTGAATGAGAGAAGGTCCAGCACCGTCTTTCAATGCCAGCCTGCTATTCCCCCCGCCCGATTGCGGCCAGCTTATTCACCGTATTCCAATTCCGTGCGGTAATGGATGTGCCCAGCCATTTGTCGAGCGGAACCTTGAACAACGGAGACTGGCTTACACTTACCTCATACAGGGTGTACATCTCTTTGCCGGCAACGCGCAGCTTATCTGCGCCATCGGCGTAGGGGGTCAGCTTGTCCAGTGCCTCCTCCGAGGGAGCTTTACTAAGAAAAGAAACATACAACCTTTTATAATCTTCTTGTGACAGGTTCAGAAAAGGGTTGGCAGCAATAGCCGCCTCCAGTTCCGCAAGCGTACGGATCATCACAGAGACCTCGAAACCAAAGGTGTCCCGGATCGCCGCACCGATCGTTTCCTCAAGCTTAGCGCCTGCCGATTCCCCGCTTTCAAAAACCACATTTCCACTCTGGATATATGTGCGCACCTGTTCATATCCAAGCGACTCGAACATTGCCTTCAAAGCCTGCATTTTAATGATTTTGTTGCCGCCCACGTTAATGCCGCGCAGCAGGGCAATATATGTATTCATAGCGCACCTTCCTTCCTAAATGTCCTTACCGGCGGGAGCTAATCTTAGCCGTCTGCGGATTTCACGGACCAGCTGCTCTTTCTCCGCCAGCGGAATGCCTTCCGTAAGCCGGGCTGCTGCTACCGGCAGCACCCAGGCGTTCACCTCGGCGTAAGTAAGACCCGATAACCTGAGGTATTCTCTGATATACCCTTTCGTGAGCCTCTTTCTTATAAAACCAGTAATCAACCTGGTGGCGAATGATGCTCCCGGAGGCAAGGCCCCCATGCTGAGCATAATGACAGACCTCGCAGCATCCCCGGCCGGATCGCCGGATATCCCGGTCATCCAGTCGATAATCCATGCCTGCCCATCCAGCAGTACATTGTCCGGATGGAAATCCCCGTGCAAGAGCCGGTCTCCCTCCGGCAGCTGCTCTAATTGGGCCAATACGGCCGTCTTCTCCTCCATGGCGAGCATGGGTGCAGCGATAATACTGCTCTTCAGGTTCTCCTTCTGCTTCCCAAAAACCTCTGCCCCCTGGAGTTTATGAAGATTATGGTGGAGCACAGCCATTTGTCTTGCATATTCGGCAAGCTTCCACGGCTTCTCCCCGATCAGCCTAAGCATGGAGCGTCCATGAATTTGTTGAAACACAATGCCCATACGCCCCTCAAGCGCAGCAAGCTCCATAGGCTGCGGGGTGAGCACGTTATGCTCATAGACATATTTACTGATCTCATATTCGTGCTCCACGTAGTGCGTAGGAATATCCTCACGATAGAGCTTCAGAATCTTCCCTGTTCCATATTCCCGGACCTCTGCGGTTCTTCCTTCCCCAATCCGCTTCCCCTGCATACCGTCTCCCCCAATTTATTCCAGATTAACAGACTTGAAATGCTCCACTACCGGGAAGGGGCTATAATAATGATGGAGCAGCGCTTTCCATTCCTGATATTGGCTGGATTCCCTGAATGAGATGGTGTGATCCTCAAGATTGCGCCACTTCACGAGCAGCAGATATTTATGATTATCCTCCAGACAGTGCTGCAGCTCATGGCCCAAATAACCTTCTATGGAAGAAATCAGTGCGGACGCCGCCTTGAAGCTCTGTTCGAACTGGCTGGTAAGCCCCGGCTTCACATGAAGCATAGCAGCTTCCAGAATCATCACAATCATCCCCTATTGCATATTTATTCTCAGCCTGTGAGCGCATCCCGGAAAAACTCGTGATAAAAGTTAATGATGACGAGCAGCACGGCCAGCGATTCATTGACACTGCCTACTTCGAGCGCATGATTGGCATCGTCAATCCGGTACACCCGGAGATTCTTCTGTCCGCTAAGCCCGGCGGCATGCTCCTCTGTGAAGGTCGGGTCGCTGCCACCGTAGATGATGCTGCCCCGGCTTTGTCTCAGCAGCGGCATTGAATCGGCAACTGGTGTTATATATAAATGCGAGGTTTTCTGCTGAAGGTTCATCTCTGCCGCCACTCTTCCGGCAATGACGCTCCCCATGCTTTTGCTGATGAAGAGCAGCTGTTCGTAGTCTGGAAGTGAAGCTACGGCCGCTTTGCATTCCTCAGTTACAATATCGATTTCCTCACGTTTGAGCTCTGCACGTGCGCTCTGATAGCCATATTCGAGCAACAGGATATCGCAGCCATACTCTCTGGCCAGCTTGGAGGCATAATCCAGCAGTGAACGTTCAGCGGAGTAGTTCCTGCCCGGAAATACTACCGCGAGCACCTTCGATTCCTGTGTAATATATTTATGTCTGACTTCTCTGCCCCAATGCGAGGACATGACGATACTTGATACACTCACCTGTGCTTCCTCCTACGCCAGAAATTAGCTCTCTGCCTCCCATTATAGCTATCTTCCGTGAAGGATGGAAATATAAATGAACATGGCGTAAGCATGGAAGCACCAGGAGCAACCCTGCCCTTAATTCTGAGCAGTTTTCTGCTTACGGATTTTTTTCCGGCCCAGGATTTCAGCGGCAATCCACAGGATCACAGGAATCACCACCTGAAACGGCAATGCATAAATCTTGTAGATATGGTGGGCAAAATAATCCATCTGCATAATATCTTTATAGATAAAATCCGCGAAATAGACCATGATGAGGCCCATTTGAAGCACTACCGAACGGTAACTGCTCAGCTTAAACACCTTGGCTACACCATTACAGGCGGCATAGAGACAGAGACTCACTTTCACAAACAGCGTAGTGACAAAAACAATAGCTGACGAGCCTTCAATCCGGGTCAGGAAATCACCGATGTTGATTCTGCTGACCGCTACATACGAGGGGAAATATAGGCTGGATAAGAGATCCGGCCCCAATACGAGTAGGTTGCGAATCGTGACTAACAGAATAATAACTCCGGCAATCAACGTGCCGCTGATCAGAATCCTGACCGCCGAACCCTTTTGAGGCAACGCATGAAAAGCACCCAGGAACACCACAATTTCGGCAAACGGAAAGGTGAAGGAACCCATCATATCTGTAAACACAGGCTTCCACCCACTATCCAAAACTGGTAATAAATGATGAAATTGAAACTTGGGGATGGAGAGCAGCTGCACCACAACGATTACCCCGAAGGTAAACAGCAGCAGGAACTTGGAACTCCTCCCCAGTACTTCTATCCCCCCCTTCACTACCCACACGCATAGCAGGCCAATGATCAGCATGGGGGCCAGCATAGGTGTTGAAGTCAGAGGAACCGACTTGCCGAACTCCCCAAAATTCCGCAGTACCAGCGAGCCCAGATGAAGCGCATACCAGATATACAAGCAGGAGAGCACTCTTCCTGCTACTGCTCCAAATACAAGGATTAGCATGTCGAACAGATCCTTGCCAGGAAGTAGCACATGTAGCCGGGCATAAATTAACATAAGCGGAAGGGCCAGCAGCATGGCAAGAATGATAGCAATCCAGCTGCTGTTGCCGGACTGTCCTGAAGCCCCCATAAACAGAGAACTGCCGATAATAAAGAGGACCGCTATGCTTATAGCCTGGCCTGCCGGAATATTTTCCTTACCCATCTTTCCTCCCCCCTTATAGAGTCTGGTCCTAGAACAACTTCTTAACCATATAAATGATCGTGGGAGACGGGCTGGGGATGTCCCAATGCATGGACAGGGCAAAGGCCAGAGAGAAGGACACAAGGCACAGTGCCGAGCACACATAGAAATCCCGCTTCTTCCCTTGTTTCAGCAGACCGTAAGGGTCAATCACCACGATGATAGCATAGATCAGCAGCAGGTAAATGACCATATCTGTTAATCTCCCAGCCTAATAGAGCGCGAGGTTTTGGCAGTGTTCTCTATAATCACCTTGGAGTCTACTGAAATATCCAGTTTTACGAATTCGTTATCCCAGTTGTCACGGAGCTTGGCCCAGACCTTTGGCTGATGTTCATGAATGATTTCCCCGTAACCAAAGATATCGGCATGGTATTCCTGCTGCAACTTCCGTATGACAGACTCGATGTCCTGCCGGAGGGCTTTGCTGGCGCGCTCCTCGATGCTACTGATGCCCTCATTGCCCGAGAAGTCTTTCGTAGTCATGACTTCATCGAGGCCGGTACGTGTGACTGTTCGGACCTGCAAGCTCAGCTTGCCGTTGACCAGCTTTGGCTTCACCTTGGTTCTGCTCGATAATATCTCCAAAGAATAGGTGGGAACCCCGTGTATGTCATTCACCGCCAATACGCCTCCCTTGATGCCGTCTTTGGCAAACAGCATGTTTTTGGTCTCTTTCCCATTCAGCTTGCCTATCATTTTATCCTTTGAGAAAATAGCACAGCCGTTAACACGTTCATTCTTCTTCCCGTTCTGCTCATGAACGTAGATCAGAGGTGCCACTGCATGATTACCCGAAGTCTCCAGCTTGTCGATGAAATCCCATATTTCCACGGTCGGCGCTGTGCTGGTAAACTTCTCGTCACTCATCATTTGTGCCAGTTCAAACGACAGAATTGCTTTTTTGGATGTGTTCAGGTTCAGAATTTCCCGCGCGGTTGGCTCACTGGACACAAAAATGAACACATCTGATCTGGTTTCAGTATCTCTGCTGTACCAATCCATTGTCTTGATCAGTCCTTCGCGGGCAACCGCCTCGCTGAAGATGATCGCCTTGGCATGGCTCCAGAACAGCTTTTTCCCGGTTAGGGATATCATATTACGGACAATTTCAAACATGGTTTTCCCCTTAAGACTGAGCATTTTGAAGCCGGCCTGATTCTGGTTAAGCCCTCCCTTGATGTCAACGATCTCTGCCGTCAACTCGATCTTGCCGTCAGCAGCATCCTTATCGATGGCCACCCCGGCTACAATGGACATATCATCAACCTCGGTATAGTTCCAGCAGCCGCAGAGACACAGTACCAGGGCCATGCAGAGCAGCAGCGTCAACAGTCTCAGAGCTCGTCTCACCGGCTACCCGCCTTCTTCCTGGACGCCTTCCGCTTCATATTGCGCGTACCAATCATTGCCGGCCGAAGATACATATCCCACCAGGGCACGCGGATCGCCGCATCCTTAATATCCTGCGGGCGGATAGAGCCCACTCCCAGCATATAGGAAACACCGAAGGAGCGGAGACTCATCAGATGAATCACCAGACCGAGCAGTCCAAAGAAGTATCCATAGATCCCAAGGAAAAACGCTGCAAACAAAAGAATCAAACGCACGATAATCATGGGTCCGGTAAGCCTTGGATTAAGCAAGGTCGTGATTCCGGTAAGACCTACCACTATGACCATTGGCGCACTCACGATGCGTGCATCTACAGCCGCCTGCCCCAGCACCAGCGCTCCCACAATGCTTACCGCCTGACCAATGGTGGTTGGAATTCGGGCACCCGCCTCACGCAAAATTTCGAATATCGTCAGCATAATTAATGCCTCGATAATGGTTGGGAATGGAACGGATAGCCTGGCAGCGGCAATGCTGAGCAACAGCTTGGTAGGGACCATCTCTTGAGAGTAGGTAACCAGAGCGACATATACTGCCGGAATACTAATGGACATGAAGGCTCCAATGACTCTTAAGAACCGGTTGAAGGAGGCAAAATAATAGTTGACGTAGTAATCTTCACTGGCCTGGAAATTCTCCACAAAAACATAAGGCAGCGTCAAGGCAAAGGGGCTGCCTTCAATCATCAAGGCAATGCGGCCCTCCATAATCTTGCTTACAGCCGTATCCGGTCGTTCCGTGCTGCCCATCATCTCGAATGGGGAGTAGGGCTCGTCACGGATCAGTTCAGCCAGATAACCGGTATCCAGGATATGGTCAATTTCTATCTGTGCAAGCCTTCCCTGCAGTTCTGCCAGAATATCGGGTGAAGCCAGGCTCTCCAAATAGCAGATGCAGGTCTGCGTCTTGGACCTTGTCCCAATGTCACTAAAGACAAACTTTAGATCGGAATTCTGGACTCTGCGGCGGATCAGGGTTAAATTAACGATCAGTGATTCCGTAAAACCTTCTCTTGGACCCCGGACTGCCTTTTCCGTCGTAGGCTCTTCTATTGCACGAGTCTGCCAGCCTTGGGCATTAATATTCAGCGCCCCGGCATAACCGTCCAAGAGAAATACCGTCTTTCCTCCTACAACAGCTCCTACTAGTTCATCCAGCTCCGTCGAAACCATAATGTCACTGATGTTTATGATCTCCATGCGGATCTTCTCCATCAGCTTCGCCGGATTCCCATGGTCTTCTTCCTTGAATGGATAAGTCATTACAGGCTTCGTAATACCATTCTGTATAAGATCCTGGTCAGTCATTCCATCCACATAGATCAGGCCGCAGCGTAACAGCGTTCCATAGTTATTCTCAATCACCCGCACCCGAAGCGTCCCGTCATTGCTGAATATCCGCCGGAACAGAGCCACATTGTCGTCCAGCGAGGGACTAAGCGGCTGGGAAGACGATATTTTGGAGGCGTCCTGTCTGTTTCCCAGGGCAGCATCTGTGTTCTTCACAGCAGTCACTCCTGTCACAATTGTTTTGATCTGATTATCCCCCGACTCTGGTTCTCCTATTCCACATAATTATACTGTGCAGGAAATAGTGTGCTCCAAAAGCAAAGCCCGCAGTACTCCTTGGGAGCATCACGGGCCTGGTTCTTCTGATATAATTCAAGTAAATCCACACTACTGTTTGTACAAAAGGAGTTCCAGCCATGACACCATTCACGCAAAAGGTTATCGCCGTCACCCGCTCGATTCCCGAAGGTTATGTCATGACCTATGGGGGCATTGCCAGGGCTGCCGGAAGCCCGAGAGGGGCCAGACAGGTCGTCCGCATCCTCCACTCCATGAGCCGCACATACAAGCTGCCCTGGCACAGAGTGGTCAATGTCAAAGGGGAAATTGCCCTTACGGACGATGAGTCCAGCTCTCTGCAGCGGCTATATCTGCTGGGAGAAGGCATCGTTTTTGACGCAAAGGGAGCGATCGATCTTCAGCGCTACCAGTATCATCCGAAGTCTGAGGATGAGCTTCAACTGGAATAAGGCCGGTTACTTCCTTTGCCCAGCACATTCAGCAGGCAGTACATCGTTGCATAAATAGCCAGTAGCACACACGCAATGAATACACTGAAAAAGACCGACTGCCTGTTCAGGCTGTCGACAACGAGCTGGTACAGCTGATGCCGGTCGGTGAGCACATCCCAGCTGTTCAGCCGGTACACCCGTCCGAGCAGTACGCCATACCCCCCGAGCGCGCAGGCAAACACCACGAAAATCCAGGAGAGCAGCAGGTTGCTTTTCCGGTATATCACGGCCTGGAACTGGTACAGGGAGAAGAAACCGGTCAGCCAGCCGCTCCAGGTGAACAGCAGCAGTGTAATCAGATCATACCAGTAGCGGCTCTGGATCGTTCCACCGACAAAATACAAATTCTTGCGGATCGTTAAGTGCACCAGATCGGTCATAATATATGGCGCGTTCGGAAAAAACAGCAGCCAGGCGATGCCGAGCGGAAGCACCAGCAATCCCCCGATTTTTCTTTTGTCCAGTTCATGGGCGGCCATGGAGAACACGAATGGGAGCCAGGCCAGAAACAGATTCCAGATTAGAAACTCGTAGAACGTATCTGTCCGTTGAGACACTACACCGTAGACCGCCAGTGTGACAAGGGACAATCCTGCCAACAGCAGAAATACCTTGATATAATTCAATTCCTTCATGTCCGGGTACTCTCCTTATCCCAATGAATTTCATAAACCCTCTATTGGTAATTGTACAAATTTTTCTATGTCTTGTACAAATCGGAGTGGCCATAAGCCTGTTCCGGGTAGCGGATTCAAAGGCAGAAATACCTTTGTTTCGGCTCTTTCCACGCGGGTGGCGGATTCAAATGGTCACTACCTTTACTAGCCTATGACCAGTTAGAGCAAGCGGAAAATGAGCACTAACGCAAAGCAGCGCTTCTCCAGGTGAAGGGAGAAGCGCTGCTTTTGAAGGCTATAGAATGAAGCTAAGGCTTCTCTGCCACAGCCTGCCGCTGATGCCAAAAATTATCCGAGCATACTGCTCAGCGGCTACAATTCACCGCTCAGCTTACGTGCTACAGCTGGCACACGCCCTTTGAAGGCACTGCGGCCAGACGTTTCATCCAGTCCGGCAAAGGCTGCGCATTCCCTGAAGGCAGCATGACGGCAGCCCAGACACTTATTATAGTTAATGACCTTAAGCGCATCATTGATTGCCTCTCCGGTATGCTCATAGAACTGCGTTGCTCCGATCTTGTCATACAGCCCGGTCTTCTTAAGCAGCTCGAGCGGCTGAGATTGAATGCCTGAGATCATCAGGCGGCCGCCATCCTCATGCAGCTTCTTCACCAGCCCTGCCAGATTGGCTTCACCGGTGGTGTCGATAAACGGCACCTTGCCCATCCGCAGCAGAATAACCTTTGGCTTATCTGGGCCGAAGCCAGGCATCGTATTCTCGAACCGGTAGGCAGCTCCGAAGAACAGCGGCCCTTCCACATTATAAATACCGATCTGCGGACAGTCATGGCTGTCCGTGACCATATGTGCTTCAACCTTCACTGAGTCCGGATCAGGCAGCACCTTGGACACCAGATGCACCTCGCCCATCCGTTTAACGAACAAGACTACAGCGAGCACCAGTCCAACCTCCACCGCCACGGTTAAATCGGCAAAGACGGTCAACAGAAACGTAATGAACAGCACCAGCGAATCTCCGGTCTTCAGTTTAAGCAAATGAATGAATTCCTTGCGTTCGCTCATATTCCAGGCTACGACCATCAGGATCGGTGCCATCGCGGCTAGCGGAATACTCGATGCATAAGGTGCAAACAGCAGCAGAATAAGAAATACCACTACACCGTGGATCACACCAGACAAGGGGGAAGCGGCTCCGCTCTTGATATTGGTAGCGGTCCGGGCAATTGCACCGGTAGCCGGAATCCCGCCAAACAGAGGGGCAGCAATATTGGCAACCCCCTGTCCGATCAGCTCGCGGTTACTGTTATGACGGCTGCCTGACATGCCGTCTGCCACCACGGCGGACAACAGAGACTCTATCGCTCCGAGCATAGCGATGACAAAGGCAGGTCGCAGCAGCAGCCTAATCCGTTCCCAGGTAATGACCGGGAAGTGGAAGCTCGGCAGTGTATTCGGAATGTCCCCGTAGGCAGAACCAATCGTAGTCACCTTGCCGCTGAAAAACAGTGCAGCTATGAGGGTTGCACAGAGCAGTCCGACCAGTGCCCCTGGCACTTTGGGTGCAAAACGCATCCCCAGTATAAGCACAGCCAGACAAATGGCCGCCGTCAGAATACTGTACAGGTTAATCGTAGAGATATGCAGGCCAATCTCCTTCATGTTGTCCACGAAGCTCTCATGCCGCTTCATATCCTTCAGGCCCAGAAAGTTCGCGATCTGCCCCGTGAAGATAATAACGGCAATCCCTGCGGTGAATCCGATCGTTACAGGCTTGGGGATAAACTTAATCAGCACCCCCAGTCGGAGCAGACCCATGAGGACAAGAATGATCCCGGCCATCATTCCGGCAAGCAGCAGGTTTTCATAGCCATACTGCATGGCAATGGCGAATAAAATAGGAATAAACGCACCCGTAGGTCCGCCGATCTGAAACTTTGAACCGCCAAACAAAGAAATTATAATCCCTGCGACTATGGTTGTATAAATTCCGTACTCAGGCTTCACACCCGAAGCAATAGCAAATGCCATCCCCAGAGGAATGGCAATGACGCCTACGATAACCCCTGAAATGAGATCCTTACGCAGCGAAGCAATATTATAGCCTTTGAAACGGCCCCACCCTGTCATCCTTTAACCTTCTTTTCTCTAAATATCTGATTATTTGAATATAAGAGCAACATTACTCCTGCAAGCCTCGCTTGTCAACGGGTAATCCGCCCCGGGAGGCCCCGGGTTATTCGCTGCGGATCCCTTCCAAAAGGGAGATTGCGTTCACCAGATGATTATCGAATATCTGCTTAGCTACGGCCAGAAGGTCTTTGATCAGGGGATCCCGCAGGGAGTAAATCACCGTCGTGCCTTCTTTTACACTGGCTACTACATTCTTGGCGCGGAGCACGGCAAGCTGCTGGGACACGGCAGACCCTTCGGACCCGAGAATGGCCTGCAGCTCGTTCACATTCTTCTCGCCTTCGCTCAGCAGCTCCAGGATACGAATCCGCATCGGATGAGCCAGCGCCTTAAAAAATTCTGTCTTGAATTGCTGAATATCGCTGTTCATTGAACCTCTGCTCCTCATAGCTTACTTCTTGAATACTATTTATCTTAGCCTATTTAGCCAAGAGTGGCTATGCCAATGGGTTAATTTGATAGACGAATGCCTTATTCACAGAAAGATCGGATACAACCGGATCTCCCGGGTCCTGACTTCCACCAGGCTGCCCAGCGCCATCGGCTCGCCAAGGCTTTCGAACATGATTAGCTCTCCGTCCAGCTGCAGACAGCCGGTTCCATCCTCCTCGATATTGTCCAGCACCCCGGTAAGCACCACAATATCGCCTTCCAAACGGATGCTGTGCTCCCCTCCGCCTGCCGGAATGATGTCCACCCAGCGCATAAGCAGTACCGGGAGTTCGAATTCTACCTCAGCAAGGTCCCCCGGCTTCACCTGAGCTCCGCACCAGATTCCTCTACCCTCTCCGGCATCCGCTTCAAAAAACACCTCGTCCTTCTTCAGGCCTGTCTTCTGTATTTTGATATTCATCGCAATGGCTCCATTTGCTAGGATTTACTGCATATTATACATGACATCCGGTCCGCTGCGCGATCAGGTATAATTCCGGGTTGCTGTATTCACATAAGTGCTGGGGTGCATCCACGGGTGCTTGAAGAATTCCCTCTTATCAGTGATTTTGCGTGATACGCTGAGGTCATAGTCTATCATAGCTTTTACTTTTGCTGCAAAGGCCTCTCCCTTCACCAACAGCCCCAGCTCGAAATCGTGGCAGGCGCTTCTTTCGTTGATATTATATGAGCCGTGGAACACCGCGTGCGACCTGTGGTCATAGGTGATTTTCCAATGGGAAAAGCGTTCTGTGGCACTGTAGTCATAAAAAGACACCCCATTGCAAAAAGGGACATACATATTGCTGCGCACGGCTGCACGGTTGGTTGGATGGTCATTGACCTCCAGCGGATTGCAGATCGTAAGATGGCAGGAGCGCTCCGGTCCGAGCCCGCTCAGCCGGTCCCAGAAAGCATGGTCAATCAGATACGGGTTCACAATGACCGTCTCATCGGCAGCATACGTGATCAGATCCAGATAATACTGCTGCATCAGATTGACCGGATTTCCGGGAAAACTCACAAACAGCGTACATTCCTCTGAGCCGAAATCTGTATTGCCTTCAGAACGATACAATGCATCCTCCGGATCATAGAAATCCCCTCCGAGCAGAAGCCATCTGGACTGGAACACGGCATTCAGCGGCAGCGCTGCTGCTCCCCGGATACGAAAACAGCCGTCATGCCACTCCTCCTCACGGACTGGAACGCCCATCGGGCGCCCATCCACCTGTACCGAGGCAGAGGCTTCAATCGGTGTGGCAAACGTATATTGATCTCCAATATTCAGACTGCCCACGATAGAGGTGATCCCGTCGATAATCATGAATTTGCGGTGGTCAATCACATTCAGCCCCGTCAGCTCAACGTCCTCCTGCACTTTATCCTGCAGGAACAGGATGCGCTCAGGTATACCCTGAGCCTTCAATTCAGCCCGTCTCCTACTCCACTCCATAGCAGAATAGTAGGAGTGGAAGGTATCCTGTAGCTTCGCTCCCGCCTGCTCCAGCCGGTCCGAGATTTCCGAGAACCTTCCGACCGCCAGGTTATGTCCATACCCCAGGGCAGTGACAGTGTAATTCACCATCAGCCGGACCTGAACCCCGCGATCCAATGCATGCAGCAGCGCTGCCGCAATCCGGTTGCCTGAATCATCATTAAAAAACAGCATGACGGACAGATGAATATAACGCCGGGCCTTGGCGATTTCCTCAAGAAGCATTTCCAGACACTGCGGGCCGTTCACATAGGCGTCGACCTGGTTATTACGGGTAGTCCGCGGAGCCAGTGCCCGGAGCTTACCCGAATCCAGCCGGCTGACCTCAGCGGCAAGCTGTTCAAGCAGCTCCGTACTGAAACCCGGCAATTCAGTGAGCTGCCTTAACTCTGTGATTACGCCACCAATTTCCTGCCGGTATGCGCGGGCAGCGCCTCCTTCCAGAGCTGCGGCAATCAATGACGAAACCCGTTCGGACGGGTCAGCAACCGCCCTCAGGGATCCGCCCGAAATATAATAATTCACAAAATCGATAACATCCTGCTGAAGCTCTTGATCCCATTCTCCGAAGGAGATTCTGGCATTAATATGTATATTCTTCATTGGCAAGTCCTCCATCCGTCTTAAGGGGGATCCTATCAGTTCAGGGCCAGCGAACAAATGACAGGTCGAATCAGGCTAAGGTTAGATACCCCGGATCGCCCGTCAATAAACGTACCGTACGTGTTATTTCCTCACCACCCGATTCTATCGGTATAGAGCAAAACCTATAAATGCTTATATTTCGAAACAAACAGGGGAAGTTTCAACAGCCCGTCCGGCTCTTGAAACTTCCCCTTGCTTCAAAGAATGTATTACATTCATTTCAACCCTGTGATCCGCTTCACTGAACAGCTCCAACAGGTTAACGGTAACCCGGTGGATGGCTCAAAATGATTCACTGCAGGATTTCATCTTCCGGCTACAGATTATTTGCCGGCCGGTTCTCCGTTATATATTCCTTAAGGTCCAGCGGAGCGGTCAGGAACTCAGGCGCTTTCGCTGCAAATCCGGTCAAATGAGCACTTGTATTATGGCTGGCTACAGCCTCCATATCGCGCCAGGTTTCGATCATGATATAGGTGTTTTCCTGTTCGAAATGATTGTACAGCTCATAAGAAAGGTTGCCTTCTTCTTTATGGGTTGCGGCTAACAGCTGTTTCGCCTCAGCCAGGAATTTTTCCTTATGCGCAGGATTTACTTGCATTACGGCATGAATAATAATCATTGATTAGTCCTCCTAAAAGTTTTGTAAGCTTAGGCTTACTGATTGGCTTCGTACAAAACTCGCTTCGGAAGCATAAACTTAAGTTCTAGCATAGGCTAAGTTTATGTTAGAAACGTGGACTTACATATATGAGCTTACGCCTCTTATTTCCACTGTGCAATGGTGTTGATAGGAAGACGGACGGAGGCGTAACCTTCTTCAGCGGCTTTACCGATGGAGATCAGCATGACTGGAACATAGCGCTCTTTGTCCATACCGAAGACTTCGGCGATCTGGTCTTTCTCGAAGCCGCCAATGGCGTTGGTGTCATAGCCGTGGGCACGTGCAGCCAGCATCAGCTGCATGGAGACGAGGCCACCGTCAATCATGATCGTTTCTCTGTTGATATCTGCAGGCAGCTTCGCGAAATGTGCACCCAGCGCAGCAAGCTGTCTTTCTTTTACGTCCGCAGGCATCAGTCCGCGCTCTACAGCGGTGCCGTAGATTTCTTCGGCATAATCGAAATTGTTCAAATCTCCGAACACGGCAATCATGGCCGCAGAGGTCTCTACCTGAAGCTGGTTGAACTTGGCGATAGGCGCGAGCTTGGCTTTGCCTTCCGCACTTTCGATCACAAGAAACCGCCAAGGCTGCATGTTCACCGAGGAAGGGGCCAGCGTGGCTTCGGTAAGGATTTCAGTCATTTCTTCTTTCGAAATTTTGACAGATGTGTCGTATTTACGGATGGAGCGGCGGCCTGTGATAATACTTGTGAAATCATTGGTTCTGGTTGCATTCATGAATAATAAACTCCTTTTATAGTTGGATTATAGTTAATGGCTACAGCAAGTTGATATTATGCTGCAGCCGGACAAGCATATCTGCGAGCAGAGCGCGCTCTGGTTCATCAAAACCGGCAAGCAGACTGCCGATGAAGCGGCTCTTCTCTTCCTTGTACGTACGGATTTTGTCTCTTCCCTGCGCAGTCAGCGAGACCAGGGTCACTCTGTTGTCATCGGGATTGTTGCGTCGGGAGACCATGCCATTCTCCTCCAGCCCCTTTAGGTGACGGGTGATGGCTGCAGCATCGATGTCTACTTGCTTTTGCAGTGAAATCTGGCTGATCTCAGTAACCTGAAACAGCTCATGAAGCAGACGGAGACGGGTGGGGCTTATGCCCGCACAACGCTCGAAGGTCGGTGTAATGGCTTTGTTCAGCGCCTGCAGCCGTTCAAAGATGCGGTCTTCCTCAGGCAGATGTTCAGTCAAGATTAACCCCCTAACACAAATAGATTGCACAAAACCTTTTTGACATTCATCACTTTACACCTTTATCCTTGACCCGTCAACTAATAATTTCAATTGGCCTTTCAACTTGCCCCGGCAGCCGCTTACCCGTAGAATCAAAGTGTAGTGCTCGACCAAAAAAGGAGGGCTGTTACATGAAAATCTCCCTGCTTCAGCTCGATATAGCATTTGGCAATCCCCAGGTAAATTATGCTGCCGCAGAACGTAAAATCCGTGAAGCTGCTGCTCAGGGGACGGATTGTGTGGTTCTTCCCGAGCTGTGGACAACCGGATATGATTTAACCCGGCTTGCGGACATTGCCGACCCTGAGGGGAAGGCCACGAAGGCTTTGATGTCAGGACTGGCCCGCGAGCTCGGCATCCATATTGTGGCCGGCTCCGTCGCCAGTAAGAAGGACAACGGCATAACCAACAGCATGTATGTGTTCAGCCGCACCGGAGCGATCGCCGGCGAATACAGCAAGCTGCATCTGTTCCGCCTGATGGATGAGCACTTGTATCTGCATCCTGGAGAAGCCAAGGGTCTGTTCACTCTGAACGGGACAAGCTGCGCCGGACTGATCTGCTACGATATCCGCTTCCCCGAATGGGTCCGCGCCCATACGGCGCTCGGTGCCGAAGTCCTGTTCATCAGTGCCGAATGGCCGCTGCCGCGTCTTGCCCACTGGCGGGCGCTGCTGATCAGCCGGGCGATTGAGAATCAATGTTATGTCGTTGCGTGCAACCGTACTGGAAAAGATCCCGCGAACACCTTTGCCGGCCATTCGATGATCATTGATCCCTGGGGCGAGGTGGTCTGCGAAGCTTCGGAGAACGAGGAAATTCTGAGCGGAGAGATTGATTTACATCAGGTGCGGGAGGTTCGTGCGCAGATTCCGGTTTTCTCCGACCGGAGGCCGGAGCTGTATCTTTGATCCGCCGGGCCGATTGTGCAGGGCACATCGAATTGAACTTTAGACTGCAAAAAAGTGCCGCACCTGCTGAATCTATCAGCAGATGCGGCACTTTCTGCTATGCCGGTGATGCTACATTACACAGGCTATAGAGCAAGGCCGGTTCGCTTCGACCGGCCATGACACAGCTTAGCGGGCGTAGCGTTCACGCAGCACCCGCGCCGCCTCCAGTACACGGATATCGGTGTACTGGAGCTTGTACCCTGCGGCCGCCAGCCCGGCCGCAGGCTGAAGCTTGACGCCGCGCCGGGCCAGGGCCTGGCGGAATCCTTCGGCGAATACATCCGCCGAAGCCGGTCCGCCAAGCTCGCCAAGCGCGGCTAGGGTCTGCGGCATGACGCGCGGATAGTCCAGCGCGTCATCGCCATCCGCGGCGGTATCATAGAAGCCGCGGATCAAATGCCCGCGCTCCAGCCCGGAGCCGGAGACGATCACGAACGCGTGCACGAAGTACGCGCTGCTCTGCCTCCGCTGGGCGATGCCGCAGAATTTACGGCCGCCGATGGCCAGATCGAAGTCGCCCGGGCAATACGACCCGGCGACCTCGCCTGCCCGGATCTGTGCCGCTGCCTGTGGATGGTTGACCGCAACGGCTTCTGTGATCAGCGAAGCCAGCAGCCGGAAATCATCATGAAAGTCCAGCTTGCCCGGACTTTTGCGGAGCAGCAGCGATACGTTGACGATGCCGGCATCCAGCGGCACAGCCGCGCCGCCGGAGTGCCGCACCGCTGTACGGTAGCCCTGCTCTTCCAGCGCGGCCATGGCTTCAGCTGCCCGCGGCAGCTTGCTGTCCCGCAGGCCCAATGCCACTCCGCCGGGATGGCTCCATAGATGTACAGACGGCGGAACAAGGCCCGCACCCACATCCCTGCAGAGCGTCTCCTCGAACGCGAACGGGAGCAGCATATCTCCGGCAACCGCTTCAACGGGCTCTTGCATCGCCGCGGCTTCTGCTGCATCCGCTATCCTTCCGGAGTCTGCGCTTTCCGGTGATGATTCCCCTGCCGCCAGGTGCTCAAAGAGCGCCATAACCGGCGGGAGCAAACCCGCAGACGGATACACCTGCTCAGGCTCAGACTCCTGGAACAGGACCTGCCCCTGCTCCTGCACTCGCTCGTACATATGTCTTTGCTCTACTGCTTGCTCCTGCGCTTGAACCCGCTCTTGCCCTTGCCCCTGCTTTTTGTATTCTCCGCTCATCCATAACCCCTCCCGGTGACCATCGTTTTCCTCTTTCGCGTAATCAAGACATCCACACTTACTGGCTTCCTGCAGACTGCCGTCGAATACTCCGTCTTCCTGTACTATTTTACAATACCGGCAATATTCCCATTGTAACCGATCCGGGGTGCAGCAGCGAAGCTCAGGGCAGCACCTTCATTTGAAAAAGCAGGATGATAGCGTTATCCTTAAGGTATATGAAGAGCATTCGTCCCGCCCCAAAGCTCATGCTATACACAACCATTAAGGAGTGATGCCGTATGACTGACCTGCTAACCGTGAAGGAACGGCAAATCAGCAAAGCCAGACAATGGGAGCTGGCGCTGAACAAGCTCTATCTCAATTTCCGTGATTACAGCAAGGATGCGCTGAAGGAGTTCGGCGATGAAGATACCCATCAGGCCAGAGTGAACTGCCGTAAGCTGCTGACGCTATTGTCCATTCTAGATCCGGAGCATCTGGTGACAGCAAATCTGTATAGTACCTTCAAAGAGGCGCAAAAAAGACTCGGCAAGGTTAGAGACGCGGACGTGCTGATTGAATCCTTCAAGGATAGACGGGAGCAAGCGGAGGAAGCCGGAGAAGCCAAATCGGCCAAGCTGCTCAAGGCTGTTATCCAGTACGAGAGGAACGAACGAAAGAAGTACCGCAAGAAACTGGGCACCAAACTGCCCAAGCTGTGCGGCAAAGCGCTGGACGCCGAGTGGGAGGCATTCCTTAACAGCGATCTCGAGGCACTGGCGGGCAAAAGAGATGCGAACGTTGTCATGCGTGAGCTTGAGGTCGCTTTCGAGCAGAAGAAAAAAGCCTGCAAGACCCTGTTTAAGGGTCCTGAGGCCGAATCCAAGGAAGCCTTCGATGCGCTGCATGAGCTGCGGATTGCCGCCAAGGAATTGCGTTATACCGCCGGTGCCGCTTCCTTTGCGCTCAACCAGAAATTTCACGCCCATGAGGAAATCTACAAAGACATCCAGGAGCAGCTCGGTACTATTAACGATAAACGGGGATGGTTGGAAGTGATCCAATCCATTGGCCGTGATGAGCTGGGGGTCAGCCTTAAGGTATGGACTGAATTCACGGACAAACTCCATGCTGAAGTGCTCGAAGCGCTGCACCATAATGAAGTGGTACCGTTCCCATTGAATGCGAAATAACCGCACTTCGTTCCATTTTTAATTTTTCCCACAAGTGGAAACGGCTTCGCCGTCCTTTTAAGGATGGTATCCGTTTCAGCGAGAAATTGAAGGATAATTTATAGCGTGAAACATATAAATTCTTATATTTTAACAAAAAGGCAGGAAGCCAAGCATTATGCGGCTTCCTGCCTTTCCTGCGTTTACCGGCTATTCGCGGCAGCAAATTTGTCCAGCACGCCCTGATAAGCCGATTTCGGGCGCAGTCCTACCAGTTTTTCCATAGGCTGCCCCCCATTGTATACGATCACGGTAGGGAGGCCCATGACTCCCGCTTCTGCAGCCAGCTCCGGCAGCTCATCGCAATTCACTTTGAGGATCGTGATATTGCTGCCATACTCTTCATCCAGTTCCTCCAGAACCGGCAGAAGACCCCGGCAAGGCGCGCACCATGGCGCTCCGTAATCTACCAGCACAGTTCCGCCTTCCTGCAGCTGTCTCCGAACGGTATCGGCGTGCCCGGCATTTATAACAGTCATTGTTAACTCCTCCTTATCAGTCTAAGAATATATTCAGGTTATTCTGATTCCTGCTGCTCCTGCTGTATGGAAGCAATCCGTTCCTCCAAATTCTGCTTGATCTGGTTCAGCTGCAGGAGCTGACGCTCAATATCCTCCAGCTTGCTGCGGTACAGCGGCATCACTTCTGCACAGAAAGCCTCTTTTTTCTTCAGTACACAATTCAAGAAACCGGCGATTTCCTCGGTCGATAAGCCCAGATTCAAATACAGTTTGATCGTCTCCACCGTCTCCACGGACAAGAGCGAATACTCTCGGTATCCATTGGCCTGGCGGAGCGGAGTGATCAAGCCCTGACGTTCATAATATCGCAGAGAACGGATGCTGACACCCGTCCGTGCGGCAAGCTCACCTATTTTCATGGTCTGTTCTCCCCGGGGTTCATGAGAAATGGTCTGTTCTTAGTATAAACCCTGACACCAGTGTCAGGGTCAAGGCTTTTTATCGCCGGGAGCAGCCAAACAACCAAAAAACCAACAGCAGTCTAACGCTTCCGTTGGTTTTTACACTATCCATCCATATGATGTTGTTAAAATGATCAAGGACTACAGTAATCCGGCCGCCCACAGACCGCCCCTTGTAATCATCTGCCGGAACGGCTCTACGGAAAAGGAAGGAAGATGATGGCCCGGCATCAGATACACAACTCGCCCCATCCCGAACTCATGACACCAGGCTGCCGCATGATGGGCCCCCTCGTGGAAATACTCCGCCAGCACCGTCGTTTCAAAATAGGGCTGCATGTCAAAATAATACGGCTCGTCCTCGATGACAAAGTCGGTAATCCCCTGCATGATCGGATGGCCTGTTGCCGGAACTGTCATGTGAAGCTCAGTATAGGCCGGATGATGCGTGAAATGCGCTCCCAGCATCACACCCAGCTCCTGGTTACGCTGCAGTGAGATCCCATTGTGCACTACGAGCAGTCCGCCGCCGTTAGCTACATAGGAGAGCAGTGCCCCGCTCTGTTCAGGAGCTATTTTGTTGTCCGAAAATTCTGTATACGCTATCACAAGCTTGTAAGCCAATAGGCTGTCCGGACTGAGCAATGAGTAATCTTCCGTAGATTTCACGTCCAGCTTCCCGGCAAATAACGCCTCAAACACGTGGTCCACCCCGGAGAACGGATGATATTTAACCTCTGTATAGCTTCCCAGCGCCAGTGCCTTCCATTCTGTCATCTTTTATCTACGCCTTTCTCTTAGCGAGAGTTGTTCTTACCAGGGCCAGGGATTGCCGTCCAGATCAAGATAAGCCGGTTCCATGCCCATATGCGTCTTATGCTCCTGCACGATTCCCATAATTTTGCGGGCGGATTCTTCAGGGGGAATAGGGGCTGCCTCATTCTTGTCACCGTTCATGTAGGACTGGAGCCAACCCGGATGAAAAACCATCACCTGGCCGCCCATGACCCGCAGATGATTGTGCAGTAAAGAGGACTGCATATTAAGTGCCGCCTTGGACATACAATAACCGTACATGTTAATCCGCTGATTGCGGCTGATGCTGCCGGCTTCGGAGGAGATGTTCACAATTAGCTTTTGCTTGCCTTGCAGCAGGAGGCCCATCAGCGAATTGCTCACCCGCAGAGAGCCAAGCGTATTCACATTATAAATGCGTGCCATCGCGGTGTCATCCATATCTACCAGCATGGTGGCATCATCCGCACGGTCAATAATCCCAGCATTGTTGATGATCATATCCAGATGCCCTGTGCGTCCTGCAATAGTTCGTGCCGCGCACTTTACGCTGTCGCTGCTCCCGACATCCATCGGAACCAGAATTAGCTGTTCTTTATATTTTGTATTGAGTATTTCCAACGCTTCCGATTCTTCCAGGTACTGCCCGGCAAAAACCTTATATTTATTCTCCAGAAGCCAACGCACAAGGAAAAACCCGAGTCCCCGGTCGGCACCGGTAACACAAGCAGCCTTTTTCATGGAATGGGTCACTCCCTCTTATCAGACATCAATATACATAAATCGCCATATCCCCTACACCTTAGCATGGGAATTGTCATTATTCAACGTCCTCTGCTGGACTATTCTGCTAATGCATTCCCTGCTGATTCTTCCTTTTGATTTAATTTTGAACTATGTTACAATCAGGAATATCATTGTTAACAACCGAATTGTTAGCAAAATAAACTACCAGGAGGGTGAACCCCTAATGTCCATACAACAAATCCACAATCTTGATGAATTGCATCAATACATTGCACAACCCGGTAAAAAACTGCTCTTCAAGCACAGTACCACCTGCCCGATCAGCGCCAAGGCGAATGAAGAATTCCAGGCTTATGTCCAGAGCTCCGGAACTCCCGCTGCTGTGGTTCATGTGATTGAAGACCGTCCGGTCTCCAACCAGATTGCCGAAGATTTCGGCATCAAGCATGAGTCCCCGCAAATCTTCCTGCTGGAAGATGGTGAAGTCCGGTGGAACACCTCCCACTGGAAAATCACCCGCGATGCCCTCAAGGAAGCTGTGAGCCAATGAGCCAACCTGTAATCATTTATTCTACAGCCAACTGCAGTGACTGCAATCAGGTGAAACAGCTGATGAAGGAGCAGGACATTCCTTTTGAGGTACGGGATGTAATGACCAGCACGGTTTATCAGGAAGAAGTTGAGAAGCTGGGCTTCATGGGCGTTCCTGTTACAGTAGCCGGGGCACATGTCGTCAAAGGGTTCAATCTGCCCGAGCTGAAGGAGCTTATCGCAGCTACGAAATAAATATGCCGGAACGCTGGCAGGAGAATGCCGCGTACGGATTCATTGGTTCACTTGCACAAAAGGGTATCCGGGAGCTGTTTGCCCCTGAATACCCTTTTTGTCTTGCCTAAGGAATGACCCGTATTTTGAGGCAGAAATAAAAACAGGCGTGCGAATGAGATAATGGGCCGATATGCAGTAAGATATATGGTTTTATCCGTTTATTTCCTTCGAATTATCCGATTTCAACGTGAAATTGGCGCAGCAACTCCCTTTTCCTTTTTTACAAAGACCTCCCCGAAGCAGTATGATTCGTTTTGAAAGTAATTCATGAAAAATTACATGAACGCTGAATTCCCGGCACACGGGAAACGGGGGAACCACCGGGCCACTAGGCCTTATTGGGGTGAATCCTAAGGAGACTGTAGAAGTGCGGTCTCACAAGGTAGGGCGACTCTCACCGTCCGAATCCGACAGCTAACCTCGTAAGCGTATAGAGAGAGATCTTAACCCGCCAAGCTTAAGCGCCAGGTTTATTTAAGCCTGTACCGAAGCCGCAGCAGAGGTTCTCCTCTGCTGCGGCTTTTTTGCGGAAATTAGTGAGGTAACGGGGTTTCGCCGGGAGAGCGGCCGGGGCTAGGTGAAAAGTAGTATATCTAATCCGGGGAGGAATACAGGAATGGAATCGCGCATGTCGGTTTCCGCATCCGAATTTGCGGAATATGTTGAGAAGTATAGCGGAAATATCTTTACGCTCTGCAGGTTGCTGCTGGGACAGGGTTCTGAAGCGGAGGAGGCTGCCGTGAAGAGCTTCACAGAGCTGTATATACCTTATCTCCGAAAGGGCTGCGACCCGCAGAGCTTCTCTCTTCTGGCCTACCGCGAATGCATCCGGCATTGCTTCCGGATTGCACAAGGCCGTAAGGCCAGCAGTACAGCTTGTCTCTCCTGGGAGGACCAGCTTGTGCATGCGCTCCGGTATGGCTTGCGGCTCCCTTTGGCGGAGATCAGTCCGATCCTCATGAAAAGCATGCCCGAGCTTAAGGCGCAGCTCCGGCAAATGCGCGAGCTACTGGCAGCACATGAAGCTGCACAACCCAAATCCGGTTTATCTGCCGGCTAAAGTGAACAGCACTGTAGGCCAAAACGGATTTGCAGTCCTGTACAGAGAGCCTATGCTGCTGAAGCAGCGATACAGAGTATCGCTTAAGGTACCGTCCAGAATGAGAGGTATTTCTACCTCTCATTCTGCCCGCTAGCCCGGTTATGGCGCGACCAGAGGTATTTCTACCTCTCATTCCGCCCGCTAGCCTGTTTATGGCGCAACCAGAGGTATTTCTACCTCTCATTCCGCCCGCTAGCCCGTTTATGGCGCGACCAGAGGTATTTCTACCTCTCATTCCGCCGATTTCCCTGCCTACGCTCAATTCAAAGGTACTTAAGTGGGTTAAACTTCAAATCACGGCCAACCCTATGAATCACGGTAATGACACCCACTTCTTATTGCTCCCTCTGGCTTTACCATCTATTGAATCACTTCATTTCTTCCGTTTATCCCTCTCACTTTTCAATCGGAGTTATCCATAGTTTTAGACTTAAATAATTTCTTAAGCCGCAAAAAAGCCGTGGCAACCAGCCTCGGCTTCTATTCCGTTTTTATTATTTTTTGCCTTTTTTGCTATTCTTGTCTTTTGTGCCTTTGCCGCCCTTGGCGAATCTCAAGAATGCCATGCAGCACCCTAATAATCCGATACCCAGTAATAACGTCTGTAGCGCACCCAGCCAGGTTGAACCTTCTGAATCAATCAGGCTGCTGAGGATAATCAACAGGATCGAAGCCGCTACCATCAAGGGCGTTTGTCTTTTTTTCATCAACATTACCACTCCTTACTTACTAAGGTACACCATACGGCATGATTCCGCCAGATGAACAGATAACGAATGCCGGAGACTGGTGTTTTCTATACGGTATGTTTTTCAAAACTTTGTAAGTTTGTCAGCCACCGATTCATTGGGCATTGGGTCCGATCAATCAAGACCTTGAAGATTGCTCCCAAGGGTCTTGGTAAATTATAGAGGAATAAATACAAGCACTGAAAGGAATTGTGCGAACAGGGGTCTTGAGAAAATCTCATACGGGGATAGTGAGCATTTCTTCTTAGCCGCCCGATTCATTCGGCACTGGGTGGGGGTATAAGAAAGACCTTGAGGGGTATCGCCCCTCAAGGCCTATAACATTAATATCCGTATTCTGTTTCTGTTGTCTCACATAGTGTTTTCGTTAATTTACCCATATGAGATTTGGCTGTATCGATAATATCTCTATCAGTTATTAATGATTCTAGAACTGATACAACCAATACTTCCTGAACCTTATCATCAGCTACAGCCATCTCTTCAAGGAAGCTATAGAGATTACTTACTTCTTTTTGAGTTTCAATAGACTTGATTATAAATGGAGTGACCACCATACCAAAAATAACATGGGGTAAATCCTCTTCAAGCCATTCAATCTCTTCTTCATAATGTGGTCTAATTTGTGGTACGTCAGCCAATAAACGTTCGATTAAGTTTTCATACTCCAACTGTTTTCACCTCTTACTACTTTCCTAATAATGCCTTCTGCATATCATCATAAATTGCTTGTGCCGCCACCTTATCTTGTGCACTTAGATTTCCGCCGTTAAGTAATTTTTGTAGTGCTCTGCTATAATCCTGTCCAGTGAGCGTTAAGTTCATCTTGTCTTAGCCACCCGATTCATTCGGCACTGGGTGGGGGTAAGTGAAAGGCCTTGAAGGTTTTATCCCTCAAGGCCCAGAACAACCACCTTTTATTTACTGAACTTCTCAAATCTATCCGATTCAAGATATTTTAGCGAGGATTGTTTCACACCACCAAATTCAACAAAATTCTCACGTGCTTGAGCAAGCGTCATATGGTTAGGTGAACTAAAGTAACTTAGTTCTCTGTTCCCATCATCCTCCCAAAAGCAAACTGGGCAGATATCGTATTCTCCCTTCGTTGGAAGGGTCTTAAATTCACAACACGGACAACTATAAAGTTCTTCTTGAGAACCCTCAACCTCATGGAAAGATTGCAGGATTTCTGAAACGCTTTTTGATATATACTCATTTCTGACTCCAAGATACTTTTTCCTTAAAGCTACAGATATCAATGCATTGTAAACTTCATTCATAGCATCTAGTTGAGGTTCATCAAAACCGAGTATTTCTGATTGTAACGTTTCCGGCAATCTATCAAATTCGGGATTGTCTTGGTCAATCCCCCACCAATCAATTAGGATTTCTTCCCGTTTATCCTTAGACATATCTGCAACTGTTGAATTTAAGATAATATTTATTGCTTCATATCGATTCATTTTCTCACCTCACTTATTAGCCGCCACCAAGTGATTTTGCGAGATCAACTGCGGCTTGGAACGGATCAGCAGATCGCCCGTCATCCTTATAAAACGTTCTAATCTGTCGGTCTTTTATATGACCCACAAGTACGCGCCTTGTTGAAGAATCATATTTAACAATGAAATTACCAACAACCTGTTCTTTGAAAGAATCACTAGTTTCAGCGGCGAAGTCTTTAGCTAGCTTCAAGTACTCATTTTGAGTTATGTTCCCAAATTCATGCCCATGCTTCTCATAATGCGGCTGTAATTTACCACTACTAAACCCTTTCCAGTTTATAGAGGCACAATTGGTGTTATGCACCCAAATCCCAAGGTCACTAACAAAATAAGTATGGAAGCCATCAACCCTCAAGTTATAAACCGTTGCTTGCCTGTGTTCAACTTCAATGCTATCAACTTTGAGTGTATCCCCATCGCTTTGAACAAGCAAGTCACCGACTTTAAGGTCTTTAACGAACGTCCAACCCTTATCCTTCACATGGAATGGATGGTTAAAGGTCGATTCAATCGTCTGACCGCCCACATAGATGTTGTAAATCTCATCCGTCTCGTGGTTGAACGTTGCCGTAACCTCTTTGTAAGCTACCTCGCCAGTCGTTTCATCCTTGGAAAGAACCTTATCTCCGACTTCAATGTCTTCGATATTCTTCTCCCCTTCGCCTGTCTGCACTTTCGTATCGCCAGTAAAACAATTACATGCATTTTTGGCTAATCTCACTACCGAGCTTACTTCGTTCTTCTCCACTACAGCAGCCGATCTTGTGCTTGAGCGTACCAATACTCTTTCGTATTCATTGCTACCCGAGCTGAAGTGAAGAATGGATCTGTGAAGCCGAATGTCCAATAGCTCAGCGCGCTTTCCCATGATGAATGGACCGATTTCATTTGAATAACAAATGCATTCGACTGATCACTCATCCAAGAATTTCCGCTAGGATCAAAACGGATCATAGGATTATTACCAACATAAGTATACAAAATCAAACTCAGCGGATTTATTATCTGCCCTTCAGACATATCCTCATTTATAAATCGTCCTACATTTGGATCATACCATCTGGCCCGGAGTTATTGTAAGCCCGTAGTATCGTCCCATAACTCTCCAGAGTACCGGAACGGGTTATGAACCTTCTCCTCTTTCAGAGTGATATTGCCCCACATATCGTAATCATAGCGATTTAAAATCTCGCCCTGAGCATCTCTCACCTCGACAATATCGCCGTGACCATTGTATAGAGGGTATGCCTTGGTACCATCATTGTACGAAATGGCTTCCAATCTCTGTCCACGAATGTAGCTGGCCACCTCTTGCGGGATGCCATTTACAACATTTGCCTCAGCAATAATTTTATCCCCGTCATAATCGTATTGAACTGTCTTTCCATTACGTTGTTATTTTTTCCAAAAATCCCATATTTTAATTTTTTATTACATTTTGAATACCTTAACGCAAAAAAACCTCAAAAGGCCTAGGCCCTTCAAGGTTTTTAACAAATACTGCTACTTGTTCTCAATGACTGCGCTTATTCCGCTTAAATCTTGTAAGCCTTCATCGCTTTTCTGATCTCTTTGATGCTTGGGCGTTTGCCGTACATCAGCACACCGGTGCGATAGATCTTGGCGGCGAGCCAGCCCAGTCCAAATGTGGTTGCGAGCAAGATGATGAGTGATACAGCAATCTCCCAAAAGGCTACGTCCCCTATACCGATGCGCAGCAGCATGCTGAGCGGTGAAGTGATGGGCACAAAGCTTGCCACCTTGATAAGCATGGTATTAGGAGCTGATATACTGAACAACGGAATGTAAAAGGCCACAAAGGTACACATCATTACCGGCATCACGGCCTGGCCCAGATCCTCCGTGCGGCTCACAATGGAGCCTACAGCAGCATACATCAGAGCATACAGGAAGAAGCCCAGCACATAAAGGATTAGTCCGTATACGAGAATGCCATAATTCAATTGTCCAAGATCCAGGTCAAAGTCAGACAATATGCTGGCGTTATGCGGAAGCATCAGATTGATGGCGATACTTGCCGAGATAACGGCAATCTGCATCAAGCCGACCAGGAAGATCCCGATCACCTTGCCGAACATTTGCGTTAGTGGTGAAGCGCTGGTAATCAGAATCTCCATGATACGGGAGCTTTTCTCCGAGGTGACTTCTGCCGAAATCATATTCCCGGTCATGGTAATTGACATGAAGAAGAGGATCAGAAGCACATAGACGATAACATAATTGATAGCTGGCTTTGATTTATCTGCTGCTCCGCTATCCGTTCCATCCGTACTGAGCTGCTGGGTTCCGATAGACACCGGCGCGAACATCGCCGCTACCTGTGCTTGAGTCAGCTTATCACCTACGATCAGCTTTGTATTGATCTGTTGCAGGGCAGTCTGAAGGTAAGTCTGCAAATCTCCATCCAGTTCTCCGTCCTTACTGTGGTAGGTTACTGGAGGTACGCCTTCCGTGCCTTTGGCATCAAAGGTAAGGTAGCCTTCGATTTTACCGTCATCCAATCCCTGCTTCAGGGCAGCATCATCTGCCGAGGCAAAGGCCTTGAAAGCCACTGTGTCCGTATCTTTATCCGCATCAGCTTTTGGAGCTGCAGGCGGCACATACGCCAGCAAGAGTTCTGCGGCACGGTTCCCCTGTTCAGCCACTACACCGATCTGTGTATTCTTCGCTCCATCATCACCTTGGAACACCTTGATGAGGTATGGCACGTTCATCCCGATGCTCAGCAGCAGCACCAGAATTAATGTTGTAATCATGAAGGATTTGGTTCTCACTTTGTTTTTGAAGGTAAAGCTGATAATTGTCCCCATCTTATTCATGAGATTCACCCACCGCTCTGATAAAGATTTGGTTCAAGGTTGGTTCCTTGATTTCAAAATGCTCAATTTCATTGGCCGCCATCGCATGCTGGAGAATACGCTGTGCTGCAGCAATCTCGCTGATGGAGAGCACATAACCCCGCTCCTGCTTCTGCACCGCGCTAACTCCAGGAATCAGATCCAGGCCGCTTACTTCGCCCACTGTCCGCAGCACAACTTCTTCGCGCGGATAACCCTTTTTGATCTCACGAATATCCCCTTGTACTACTGTATTGGAACGGTCGAGAATTGTGATATTGCGGCACAGCTCTTCCACATGCTCCATCCGGTGGGTGGAGAACAGAATGCTTGTACCCTGGTCACGCAACTCCCTTACAGTATCCTTAAGCAGTTCCACGTTGACAGGATCCAGGCCGCTGAAAGCCTCGTCGAGGACCAGAATTTGCGGTTTGTGGACAACTGCGGCGATGAAGCCCATTTTTTGCTGATTACCCTTGGACAGCTCTTCAATCTTCTTATTGTAATAATCCGGAACGTCGAAGCGGTCCAGCCAGAAGCGGAGGCTCTTGTCCGCATCACTTGCCGACATACCGCGCAGCCGGGCCAGATAGATAATCTGATCACTAACCTTAACCTTCGGGTACAGCCCGCGTTCCTCCGGGAGGTAGCCCATCAGATGCTGCAGCTCATCACTGAACGTTTTGCCATTATAGAGGATCTTTCCCTCATCGGGATAGATCAGTCCAAGCACCATGCGCATCGTCGTTGTTTTGCCGGCGCCGTTGGCTCCGAGCAGTCCATAAATCTCACCTTGCTCCACCTTCAGGCTGATTCCGTTTACTGCGGTCTTCTCTCCATACTGCTTCACTACCTGTTCCAGCTTCAAAGCTTCCATTCTTCTAATCCCCTCTCTCCTGGTCAATCAGAATCGGGCGATGCCCCTGTGTCCATAAGCTTAAAATCTCATCCAGCTCGAGCATCCGGCTCTTAATAACCTTTACGCCTAAATTCTGCATGCGTTTCTCATTTTGCTGAGCTTGCGGGGTAATGAGTGAAGCCACACCCGGTGTCTGCATATCAAAATGCAATGCTCCCGGCAACTCCCCTGCAAGCTCCCTCAGCTCCTCTTCATTCTCCACCTGGACCCAAAGCTCGCTCCAGGAGCCGAACAGACTATCCTTTTCGGCCATTCCGAGCAGGCTCCCTTGATGCATCAGCACGATATAATCTGCGAGCCGCCGCACTTCTTCAATAATGTGGGTGGAGATCACCACGGTAGCACCGGTAGCATCCATATATTTGCGCAGCGTCTCAACCATAGCCTTCCAGGCGAAAGGGTCCAGCCCCGAGGAGGGTTCATCCAGCAGGAGCAGCTGTGGGCGGGGTGCCAGAGCGG
Source organism: Paenibacillus sp. P3E (assembly GCF_001909045.1). Taxonomy (NCBI): domain Bacteria; kingdom Bacillati; phylum Bacillota; class Bacilli; order Caryophanales; family Paenibacillaceae; genus Paenibacillus; species Paenibacillus sp. P3E. The sequence continues at coordinate 121,135 of NZ_LVWH01000187.1, forward strand.
CAGCAATCTCGAACTTACGGCGCTCTCCCTTGGACATCTTCCCCAGCTTCGCACCTTGCGGCACTTCAAATTTCGCCAGCAGTTCCTCGAAATATTCCTGGTCCCAATCCGGATACCAGTGTCGGCGGAATTCAGCAGCCTCTCCGGCACTCCAGAACTTCTCTTCCACTTCTGAGGTTTCTGGCACGTAGGCTATACGCTGGCGAAGCGACAGCGGCAACCCGTCCGGATAAAGCTGCCCTAGCCAGCGGATCTCTCCCTCGTCGGGAAATGTCAGCTGCAGAAGCATGTGCAGCAGTGTGCTTTTGCCGGACCCATTCTGGCCCACCAGTGCGGTAATATAGCCTTGCGGGAGCTTCAGATCAAGCGGTCCTATCGTCTTGCCCCGCCGTCGCTTCTTGCTCACATTACGCAGCTCTATGGCCTGCTGTACCATTGAAAGTCCCCACCTTTCATTCCTGTGATCCATATTTGTGCTTCACAATTTCCCGAAACAGTTCCATCAGCTCCGCTTCAGAGCATTGTACGGACAAGCCGACATCCACTGCACTTTCCAGCGCCTTGCGGATGGCCTCCTTCTTGTATCCCTCCATCGCCCCTTCACCCACATGGGAGACAAACGTACCTGTACCCTGTCTGGTACGCAGCAGACCCTCGGCCTCCAGATCTTGATAGACACGGCGCACAGTGATTACGCTGCATTTCAGGTCACCGGCAAATTCCCGGATCGACGGCAGAAGTGTACCCTCGGTGATGGTTCCGCTGATAATCAGCGATTTGAGCTGGGTTTCGATCTGGTGGTACAGCGGCTCAGCGCTATTCTCGTTAATTTGTATCGGTATCCACATGATTCACACCCGCTTTCCACGCTCCGGCCACCCGGAGATCCTCCCTATCCTTCAGTCCCCTCATACGAGATCACGGCTCTTCAGCCGATAGATGGTCCATTTGGAAAACAGCTGCACGGATACGGTTCCCAGCAACAGCGTTGACCACATCAACGGGGAGGCTAAGCCCCATTCCTTCGCATTTTGTAAGCTGTAGAGGAACAGATTCCCTCCGAACTCCCAGACCAGCAGGGCCGCACCCATGCACAGCAACACGATGAGCAGGAGAAGACAGAAATATATTTTACCGCTAACCAGCAATTCAATGAAAGTGTACAGCCCCGACATCACAAGTGCGAACCCTGTCCAAATTAATGCAAAGGAGAGATAAGCAGGGATAGTCAACTCGCTTCGAATCTGTCCGCTAATGGCATAAATAAGGCCGAAGAGGAGCACCCCGTTCAGAGAAAGGGAGAAGAGGGTATGCAGCTTTCTCTTACACAGAATCACAGCCACCGGAACCGGGAGACTGCGCATATAAGCGAGCATCCGGGTATACGAGTCCTCACTTAAATACTTCATCGTACGCCTGGAGAAAGTGACGCCAAGCATCGGCGTCATTGACAGCAGCAGGATATCTGCCAGCACCTTCCCGTCCCCCGACTCCAGTACATCATCCAGAATCATTCCGCTAAATATGGAAATATAGCCCATAAAAACAATGGCGAAGGCCAGTGCCCACAACAGCTTCAGTTTATCGGCCCGAAAGTCCCCCCGGACAATAATCAAGGCATCTCTTATCGTTGTCATCAACTTTAACCTCACTTTATGTTCAGTAACATGGTGTGCATCAATTATCATCTGAGTGTGCTTCCTGTGTGCTTACTGTGTATATCTATATACACAGTATATGTCCTTCATTTTCCAGTGTCAACCCAAAGTTATAAACTGTCTGCTTCCGAATTTGAACAAGATTTGCTACCTTCCGTTCATAAAGGTGTAAATCACATCAAAAAGGCCTGTACCCTGCATTCCTATGAAGGATGCAGCGGTACAGGCCGATTCTTACTTCAATTAAAACCCCAAATGGCATCCCATACAGGCTTCGTATGTCCGCCAGGATAAAATATGTACAGCAGCACATATACCGCTACTCCTGTAATGGCTGTAATGAACCAGATCACTGCGGTCACTCTGCCCCATTTCCGGTGCTTGGCATACTGAGCCTTGAAGCCGAGAGTAAGCGTGGTAATTCCAAATACGGCTGCCACCGTTGCCAGCACAATATGAAAAATCAGAAAAATGTGGTACAACAGCGACAGACTATTCGGACCACCCCACGAAGTATTGCCTACAAACACCGTTCTTGACATATATACGATGAAAAACAGTACAGCAGCGACAGCGGCGGCAATCATCGTCTTCTTGTGCGCTTCGCGTTTACCTTTAATAATTTGTCTCCAGCCAATAGCTACCAGCACCGCACTGATCACGATGAAAGATGTGCTGATCGTCGGAAACACTGTGAAAATATCCATGATTATCCTCCTCGGTGCTCTACCTGCTATACCCGGGTCATAACATGCTCTTCCAGCTCGGAAGAGGGCGCGGAGACTTCCGCATCGTCTTGCCCGTTCTCTTTTTTATACCAATGATAGAACACATAAGCAAGCATCGAGGCAAAAATAAATTCCTGAATGAACTTCATGGCGATCCCGCCCACCTGCTGATCCACCTTAGGCGACAGCCAGCCGAAGAAGGCCGGACCGCCAAAAGCCTGCAGCAGCGCTGCTGGACTCCCGGACACACAGTACCCCATCGCCCGCGCCCAGGTCTGCGGATCACTATAAGTGGCATATAACGGCGCTCCCGCAAATATGATCAGTCCGCAAGCCGGGGTCAGCAGTACCATGTTCAGAAAGATAAACCCGATCTGGCCCAGTCCGCTTAAGCTCCGCAGCTCCGGCAGCGGATTGATCAGATTCCACCACATGAGTGCGGAGGTCAGGAAGAGTACCGCATAGTAAATCCGGTGCACCGTAAAATGCAGCATGACATAATCATGAATCACGGGGATATGATAGAGCGAAAATAGTCCGTTGAACAGCAGCGCCGCCACCACGGGCTGAGCCAGAAAGGATAACCGCCGTAGCGGAAGAGGAACTGCCTTCAGCAGAGCCCGCCAGGCCCAATCCGGAATGCCCAGCATGATCAACGGTACCGCCACCAGATAAGAGAAAGCCATGCTCACCATGTGAAAAGAGAACAAAATATGCCCCAGCAGGCTGAGCGGTCCACCCTGGGCCAGATACAGCGCCAGCATACCAAAGATGAACGAGAGCCGCCGCCATAGCTGAACTGTAGATGAACCCGGAAAACGCCCGGCAAGCGGACCTATCCCTACAAAGTAGCCGGCTGACAAAAGCAGCATGACCGCAAGAAACAGCGGACTCCACAGCTCGGCAAAGCTAAAAAAGGATAATCCCGGCATGTTTCAGGCCTCCTCGTACAGGATATTTGATGGGACAAAGGTTGGAAGCACAGTTGAAGCGCTGACCGGATGGAAGGCCTGAGACTCACTGAGCCTGATTCGGTCACTACCTTAGAGGGCGGAACCTGAGGCGGTACGCTACCCGGGAGGGCGGAACCTAAGGCGGTACGCTACCCGGAGTGGTGAGGCCTGAGGCGGTACGCTACCCGGTATGGTGAGGACCGAGGCGGTACGCTACCTTCCCCACGTCTGCGATTGCTAAGTGGAATTTGTACAACTAATTCGGTTAAAACCATACTCCTTTGCAGTTTTCAGCCAAATTAAGTTTACTTTTTCCCACTAATAGTCGGTTTCACCCCTAAACGGGAGAATTAACTCTACTTTTTCCAACTAAACCCAACTCCAGCCCCAGTAACGAGAATTATGTTTATTTCATCTCGCTCCCGCTAACTCCTTTTACCACCAGCAAATTAGTTAGTGAAGTAACCCGCGCCGCTCTAACCTCCTCACTGAGCCTCCATACTCACCCTTATTTCTCATTCAGCAGCGTCCGCTCTTCTTATAGCAAAAAAGGCGGCATCGCCGCCCTGTCTCATTAATCCCACCATACCCAATACAGCGCCATCACGATGCAGGTTCCGGCAATAAAAAAGCCGCCCAGCATGAATATAATCGGCAGCAAGTGCCCTTTATCCTTGAGATGCATCCAAAAGCCCATCTGCAGGATGACCTGAAACACGGCCATCACCAGCAACAGGATCACGGCAAATGTAGCGTTGACGCCTCCGGCGGCAACAGCCGCAAAGGCAATCAGCGTCAGGACAACAGAGAGGACAAACACCACGATATGCCGCTGCGGCCCTTCCTGCCGGTGACGGTGCTTCACTGCACCATCCGAAGGGGAATGCTGTTCTGTCGCCATGGTTACCCCACCTTTCCGAGCAGGTATACGACGGTAAAGATAAAGACCCACACCACATCTATGAAATGCCAGTACATGGCGGACACATAAATTTTGGGTGCGGTTATGACTGTAAGCCCTTTGCGCGCCAGTTGTCCGATCAATACGGAAATCCAGAGAATGCCAAAAGCCACGTGGGCACCATGGAAACCAACCAGAGTATAAAATGCGGAGCTGAAGGCGCTTGTCGTCATGCCGAACTTTTCATGTCTTATATATTCGCTGAATTCGTAGATTTCCAGACCTAGGAAGCCAAGCCCCAGAAAGACTGTAATCAGCAGCCAATTGCGCAGCAGCGCCGGCTTATTGCGGTGCATGGCCTGGATGGCAAACACACTGGTCAGACTGCTCACCAGCAGAAGGAAGGTTGCAGCCGCCACCAGCGGCAGGTGGAACAGTTCATTCGCCGACGGACCCTCATTAGTCTGATTGCGCAGAGCCAGGAATGTGGCAAACAATGTGCCGAACAGCACCGACTCTCCGCCTAGGAACAGCCAGAAGGCCAGCACCTTATTCCTTCCTTCCAGGGTTGCCTTTTCCGGTTCGTGCGGAAGAGTGCCTGCCGCCTCAGCATGTGCTGTTGTCATGTCCGCTCACCTTCCTTCCAGCTCTTCAGGCTCGATATGCCAGCCGTGATCATCATAGAGCGACCGTACCAGCATCGATCCAAAGGTGATCAGCAGCCCTATGGCCGTAACCAGATAGTTATTGAACATAAAGCTCATGAACGCATTCCCGAAGTCATCCCGGCTGAACATAAAGCCAAATCCGGCAATAAAGATGCCGACCGACATCAGGAACGGCAGGATCGTCGCCGATGGCATATGGATCGGACCGACCGGCTCAGCAGGCGTCATAGCGGTATGACCGGAGGTTTTTTCCTTCCAGAAAGCATCCAGGCCCCGCACCAGCGGCGTCTGTTTGAAATTGTATTCCGGCGGCGGCGAGGAAATCGTCCACTCCAGCGTGCGGCCGTCTCCCCAGGGATCGTCTGCTGCGTCTGCCGGTTTTCTGGAAGTGAGGAAGATATTCGTGAGGAAAATAAGCATCCCCACACCCATCAGCCCCGCGCCTATCGTACTGACCAGATTAAGCAGGTCAAACTGCTGATTCGGCAAATACGTGAATACCCGGCGCTGCATCCCCATAAGTCCCAGGAAATGCTGCACGAAGAAAGTGAGATGGAAGCCGATAATGAAGGTCCAGAAAGTCCATTTGCCTAAGCGTTCGCTTAGCATCCGGCCGAACATCTTCGGCCACCAATAGTGCAGTCCTGCGAACAGTCCGGATACCAGACCGCCAACAATGACGTAATGGAAATGTGCAACGACAAAGTACGTATCATGGAACTGAAAGTCCGCAGGCGCAGAGGCCAGCATGACCCCGGTTACGCCGCCCATCGTGAAGGTGGGAATGAAACCGACTGCGAACAGATTAGGACTCGTAAAACGAACCTGCCCGCCCCACATCGTAAACAGCCAGTTGAAGATCTTGATCCCGGTCGGCACGGCAATCAGCATCGTCGATACCGAGAACAGCGCATTCGCTACCGGACCAAGGCCTGTCGTGAACATGTGATGCGCCCAGACCATGAAGCCCAGAAAGGCGATCAGAATCGTGGCAAAAACCATGGAGCTGTAGCCGAACAGCCGCTTCCGGGCAAAAGTCGGGATAACCTCCGAAATGATGCCGAATGCAGGAAGAATCAGAATATACACTTCGGGATGACCGAAGATCCAGAAGATATGCTGCCAGAGCACCGGGTTGCCGCCTGACGAGGTTTCGAAGAAATTGGCTCCGAGAATCCGGTCGAACGTAAGCAGCACTAGCCCTACTGTAATAGCCGGGAAAGCAAACAGGATAATCGCGGACGTGATGAAGCTGGCCCAGACGAACATCGGCATCCGCATGAAGGACATCCCCGGCGCGCGCATCGTAATGATGGTAGCCAGAAAGTTAATGCCGCCGATCAGGGTCCCGAGACCGGCAATCTGCAGCCCGATGGTATAGAAATCAACCCCATGCGTTCCACTGTACTGGATAGTGGATAATGGGGTGTACGCGGTCCATCCCGCATCAGGCGCACCGCCCATGATCCAGCTGAGATTGAGCAGGATGCCGCCAAACAGGAAGGTCCAGAAGCCCAGCGAATTCAGAAAAGGAAAGGCCACATCGCGGGCCCCGATCTGCAGCGGAATCACCGCGTTCATCAGCGCAAAAATCACTGGCATGACGCCCAGGAAAATCATGGTTGTACCATGCATCGTAATCAGTTCATTGAACGTCTGGGCATCCAGAAACGTATTCATCGGCTTGATGAGCTGGATACGGATCAGAATGGCCTCAAGCCCGCCGATGCCAAAAAACAAGCCTCCAGCCCACAGGTAAAGAATCGCTATCTTTTTATGATCGACGGTAGTAATCCAGTCCATCAGTCCGGTATGACGCTTCACGCTGTGGCCATGCCTCAAAGGTGGTGATGGATTCAGGGACTGCGCTGCTTGAGCCAAGGTTCGTACCCCCTTTTCAGATATGCTGCTTCCATTGCAGGTTGTAAGCTCTAGTCCAGCGTATAGCCGGCCAAATACTCCGCAATTCCGTCGATCTCTTCATCACTCAGTCCCATATCCTTCTTAGGGTCAGGCATCTTGTTGCCAGGCTTAACGCCCTTGGTATCATGCAGCCAGGTCTTAAGATTCTCCAGCACCGGAGCGCCATCCGCCCCTGTATCATCATTCAGCAAGATTCCGGCCACCGACTCCCGGGAGCCAATCCCGGTCAGGTTCGGGGCACTCGACATGTCAGGCATCTCCCCTACCGCATGGCAGGTCAGACACTGGGACTTGAACGTCTTGGCAAGCGCCGGGTCCTCCGGCAGCACCGCTGGAGCTTTCATGGAATTCACCCATTTTTCAAACGCCGCTTCGCTGACTGATTTCACCTTAAACTCCATGAAGCCATGGGAAGGACCGCACAGCTCTGCACATTTGCCCCGGTAAACGCCTTCATTTGGTGCACTGAAGCTGAAACGGTTTGTTGATCCTTCAGGGTTGGTGTCCATTTTGCCAGAGAGGGAGGGTACCCAGAAGGAATGTAATACATCCTTCGTGCTAAGCTCAAAAGCGATATCTTTCCCGGCGGGAATCACCAGATCCTGTGCTGTGGTTATTCCGTAATCGGTATACTCGAATTCCCACCAGTACTGGTGCCCTGTCACTTTAACCTTTATCGCATCTTTGTCGTTCGCATGATCATTCCCGGCGGCAAACACCGCTTTCACCGTAGGGACGGCCAGCACAACTACGAGAATCAATGGAATGACCGTCCAGAGCACTTCGAGCTTGAAGTTGCCCTCGACCTGCTCAGGCATTTCGCTCTGATCCGGTTTGCGGCGGAAACGGATTAGCACATAGGCTGCTATAGAGAAGACGATCAGCAGTACTACGATCATGATGGTGATCGACAGCTTCATCAGATCGAACGAGCTTTCCGCCGCCGGTCCCTGCGGTCGAAGCACCGACAGGTCCTCCCGCCCACATCCGGCAAGAATGAGTCCAAGCGCTGCGGTCATGGGAAGAAGCCGCTTTCCAGCCTGCCACGTTTTCATCATTGATCTACCCCGCTTTTCCCGATTTCGTAGATTAGAGTATTATCCTGTCAATTATAACAATCACTATTAATATAAGTTTGAAGGGGGGTTTTGTCAATCGTTCACAACAAATTCACATGTTGCATTGTCCAGCAGGAAGTCTTGTCCCAATTGACTTTAATAGCGCTTTCAAAAGTACCTTCATATCTGCTATAATGAATAAAGCGCATACATAACTAATTATGTCTATTAATTCATTTGACTATTTTAAAAGATTTGTTATGCGCAATTTAAATGGGCATACAAAAAAAACCGTTTCCTGCGGCAGCAAGCGGCCCGGGCACGGTTTATGAGAATCCTCATGGATGTAATGACTCAGATTGATGTCTTTCAAGAAGCAGCATGCTTAGTACAACTGTCTGTTGTTCAAGAGACGGATGAGTTCATTCTCACCAGCTCATGCTCCACGACCATGGTCAGCTCTTCTTCATAGCCTCCCGTAATCCGATACTTACGGACGTACTCCTTCACAAATTTCTTGGGATCTTTGGGCCGGAAAATTCGTGTCATTTCCCGCAGACTTTCCTTGACTTCGTTATGACCTTTACTTGCCATGATCAGTTCCCTCCCAAAACATTGAAAATGAATGCTCCGATAGTAGAGAATGCATGATGAAAAGTTCGCCGTAACCTTGAATGCAAGTTCAGAAACCATACACATACGTGGCTTGCATTATCCGCCAATACCATCCTTCCAATAAAGGAATTCCGTCTCGCCGGTGAAGCAGGTTCGTCGTGATTTGGGCTGAGAATAAGGACATCCCGATAAATCGGACCCCTTAGACACTTTAGTTACCCGAAGAGCCACTTGCTGAATCACTCCTTTCGGGCCTTATCGTTATATTGTATCATATTCCAGTCCAAGTTCCACCTTTCCATGTAAAATGTGCGAAAGGATTTTTTTATGAATTTTACCTTCCGATGCAGGTTAGGGTTGTGAACACTCCGTGAACAGAAGGGACTCTCAGTGAGGGCTGCACAGGTGCTGATGTTGATATAATGCCCAGTCCTGGCAAAAATATCAGCCGTATGTATGCGCTTTGTTCACTGCCCATTACCAGAGTGCTTACTAATTACATCGGTTTTTAGGGGCAATCGGATTAACTTTGCGGCGTTAGCAGCCACATACTTTATACGAACCTCTCATAGGCTTGTAAGGAAGCAGGAATAGGCAATCTGCCTTCTTCCACCACACCCAAGGAGAGTGAGCCCTTGTCCCCTATCAAATCCTCCACCGGATTACCGGACCATATCGCTGCTGCCCTCTGTTACTTTTTCCCGTTCATTGGCGGGATTGTATTTCTCGCTCTTGAAAAACGCAGCCGCTTCGTGCTGTTCCATGCACTTCAGTCGCTGATCGCCTTCGGCGTGCTGATGATTATCCATGTGCTGTGCGGATTCATTCCGCTGCTGGGTCCATTCTTCGCCGCCCTCATCTCACTGTGCTCGTTCGCCGTGTGGCTGCTGATGATCTACCACGCACTGGGTGGAAGGTGGTATAGGCTGCCCTGGGTAGGGGATATCGCAGAAAATCAGCTCCGCAAGCTATAACGGCACCCCGGTTCCTTACCTGGGTGCCAGCGGGTCTTTGCTGATCCTTGCTAAAAAGATTCCCTTTTGCTCCGCTCCTCCGTACAATGGAATCAGGACATACAGGAATCTGCAGGCTGGAGGAACATTCATGTATTTATTGATCATAAATCCCCGCTCCGGGGGAGGGGCAGGTGAGCGGACCTGGCATGCCGTGGAAGCCATGCTTCAGGCTCGCGGTACCGCTTACGAAGCACTGTTCACGCAAAGCGCGGACAGCGCCGAGTCCCAGGTTCTGCATGCGCTCGCGCACCGCGAGGACTGGCGCGCCGCCATCGTGATCGGCGGCGACGGCACGATCCACAGCGTGCTGGGCGCGCTGCGGCGCAGAGGCGTGGCGCTGGCGGTAATCCCCGCCGGCTCCGGCAACGATACGGCCCGGGGCTTCGGCATCCCGCTGGCCACGGAGGCCGCGCTGGACGCCGCGCTGCAGGACCGCTGCCTGACAGCGGACGTGCTGTCAGGCGAGGACGGCCTGACGCTGACCGCCGTGGCCAGCGGCTTTGACGCCCAGGTGGCCGTCAATGTGAACAACAGCCGCTACAAGCGGCTATGCAACGCCATCAGGGCTGGACAGCTGGCCTACCTCATCGGCATTCTGCATACGCTGATGACCTTTAAGCCCTGCCGCGTGAGCGTGACCTGCGACGGGAAAGAGGAGGCCTTCGAGACAGCTTGGCTTGTCTCGATCTGCAACCTGCCCAGCTACGGCGGCGGGCTCCTGATCTGCCCGCAGGCGAAGGCCGATGACGGCCTGCTCGACGTCTGCGTGGTGCACGGAGTCAGCCGCGGGCAACTGCTGCGGCTGTTCCCGACGGTCGTGAAGGGCAAGCATACCACGCTGCCCTTCGTGACCATGCTGCGCGGACGCAGCGTAGCCGTCCGCTTCGCTGAGCCGCGCCAGGCCATCGGCGACGGCGAGAGCCTGGGCACAGCGCCGCTGACGGTGCGCTGTGAGCCGGGCGCGCTGCGCGTGCTCTCACCGCTGGCCGCTGCGCTGAGCGCTGACGGAGTAGCCGGCTCCTGCACCGCGAGCGGCTAGGCGGGTACGTTGTACGGCGAGATCCCGGCCGAACCTGCCAAGCGGCATGCACAGCGGATGCTCCGCAACAATCGCCGCTTCCTCTCTTAACAAAGAAACGAACCCTTCTCCACTGCAAAGTGGCGATAGGGTTCGTTTTGATTTTATGGCTATGCATACAGTATTCCACGGGTCCGAAGCCCCCGCACAGGGACATCCTGATCTGCCGATGGACGGTTTATCCGCCGGAACCTCAGTCAGAGAGCTCCGCGTCCTCCTCCACAAAGGTGATGATGCCATCATCCAGCGAAGCAATGCGCACGAGCGATTCCACGCGGTAGCCGGCTTCCTTAAGCAGCCTGTTCCCGGGCTGAAACGCTTTTTCGATCACAATGCCGATTCCCGCCACCGTCCCGCCTGCCTGCTCAACGATCCGTGCCAGTCCGAAGGCTGCCTCGCCGTTGGCCAGGAAATCATCTACGATCAGTACCCGCTCGCCGGGAGCAATGAACTTTTTGGAAACCGTAATTTCATTGCTTTCTTTTTTCGTGAACGAATATACTTTTTCTACGAATATATCTTCCGTCAGGGTCAGAGACTTCTGCTTGCGGGCAAAAATCAGCGGAACCTCAAGCTCCAGCGCGGTCATGATGCCTGGCGCAATCCCGGAGGATTCGATGGTCAGCACCTTCGTCACTTCTTCCCCCGCGAAACGGCGGGTAAACTCACGCCCAACCTCACGCATCAGAAACGGGTCCATCTGGTGATTCAGAAAAGAATCCACCTTGAGCACGCCCTGTCCGAGAACAATTCCTTCACTTATAACCTTTTGTCTCAACAACTTCATCTGTGCCCCTCCTTCTCCCATCCCATGGACCCATGTTCCTTACTCGCACCTTACTTACAGCCCGTTGGGCTTCTGTGGCAGCAGGTTACCGACGATCGACTTCAGATTATGATCCTCTTTACCGTCTGTCTTTCCATTATCAAAGCTAGTGATGCGAATCTCCGAGTAGGTTTCCCCGGGATTTACAGGCTTAAAGATCAGCTTCTCACGGTCATCCAGCCGTACATCAAACTTCATATCCTTGAACATATCAACCAGCTCTTTCTCTCCAGGAATCTGTCCCTCGTCCAGAAACAGCAGACCGCGCAGCGGCTTCACACCTTCGGTATGATTCACCTCAAAATGGACGATACACTCCATGCTTTTCACCTCCCTAAGCTAATATCGGCTCCGCAGCGCTCACTAATCGGGAGAATCTTCGGACCGCATCTCCCCTGCAACCTGCTCTCCGGTTCTCTCCGCTTCTTCCCCAGACGGGTCATGCAGCACATATTTACCGAAAATCCGGCTGTAGCGCTCACCGTAACGCCTGGTCAGTTCAGTTCCCATGTCTTCTTCCAGTTCAAAAAGCACCATTTCCTGTGTAAAGTGGTTCAGCAAGAGCTCCACCAGCACTGGATGCTCCGTGACCACCGCCTGTGCGGTTCCATCTTCATAACGCATGCCCAGCATACACCAGTTCCTATCGATGACAAAAGAAAACTTGCGCCCCCCGCTTCTAGCCAGCTTACCGCCAAGTGGCGGCCAGGCCGGATAGGGTGCGGGAACGGAATTGCCGCCGTCAAAAGCCCACAGCAGCTTCACTCCGCGCAGTTCCGCCTGCTCCAGCTCGCTGCGCAGCAGCGAAGCCTCCTCGCGCCATACATCAACCACGATCTCCTGCCGGGCGAGATTCAACTGGCGGATCAGCGCCCCCATTACGTTGCGGTCACCCTCGACATTATAAAAGGACGGGCTTACCGGCCCGCCGCGGGGCATTTCACTTTCCATATAAGCCAGCGATGCCTGTACCCGGCCGGAAATCATTGTCGCCAGCTCCTCCGGGTCCAGCACGCTGTAACGCGCCGGTTCCCCTTCACCGCATCTTACATATCCTTGCTGAGTCAGGCGCTGCAGCGCCGCATATACGTTGGATCTGGATACTCCGAGCTGTTTGGCGACCTCGTAGCCCGAAGCCTGGCCTTTGGTGGCCAGCTCGATCATGATTTTGGACTCCATCTCCGTGAAGCCCAAATTGCGCAGATGCAGCAGCAACTGTTCCATCTATGTGTCCCCCTAAGCTGTCTCTGACTCTGTCTATAGTTGCTCTGAACCGCAGCGCGGGCACCACATGGAGCCCTTGGGCAGATCAGCCCGGCAGATCTGGCATTTCACGATGTCGCGCACACCGCTGCCCTCACTGACAGCCGCTTCCTCCGGTTCACTGGCCTTCCAGTCCCGGATCCGCCGGTCCAGCTCAAGCTGCCGCTCGCGTTCACGCTCCAGTTCATCGGCCTCGCGGCGGCTGCGCTCCTCATGCTGGGCATTTCCGGCATAATTCTCCAAAGGCAGTTCTTCCTCTTCAGGAAGCACCTCGGTGTACACGGCACGATTCTCATGTCTCATTGCGAGTTCTTTTTCGGCTTCAGTTAATTCGTCCTCGCCGTAGTATTCATCCTCTTCCTCTTCGTGCTCATGAACGGTATGTACGCTCACTGCCGCCGCTTCTTTTCTCGGGGAGATGCCCTCCAGCTTGCGTCCGCAGTGCGGGCAGAAATTAGCATCCAGAGCGACCACATGCCCGCAGGCGCAGAGACGTTCATTCTTCAGCTCGGCAATACGTGCACGCAGCTCGTCAATCTGCTCCTGAAACTTGAAGCAGCCCCGTGAGAGTTCCACCATTTTGCCTTCCGCCACCGACATATCCCTTAAACGGAAGCCATCGTAGAAAAGCTTTCCCATTTTCATAAATTCCATTTCCATCTCACGCTCAATATCCGATATTTGACCATTCAGTTTGCCAATTTCCACCGAGCTTTGCGCTTTTTCGCTCACCCGGCTGGCACCGTCCTTGATCCGTTGCAAAAAATTCATTGTAAGTTCCTCCTTCTCCAGAGTGAGAACCGGGCTGATCGCAGCCTCGTATAGTGTAGTTAACCCTTTACGCTCCTTGCAGAAGCGGAATTGTGCTTCTATCATACCAAATGTCCCGGCCAGATTCATTATTTGTCATTCTGTGTATAATACTACGTGAAAACGGCTTCTCCGTCCTACTAAGGACAGTACCCGTTTTAGCGAGAAACATCGAATGATGGAGGGATTACACTTGCATGGCGATGACAAGAAACGCTATTTCGTGTCCGTAAGTCATGGCCTCATTCAGGATGTGCGCAATGACTCGGGTGAGTATGAGGTCCTGCTTACCGCTGAAGAGCTGACAGGGCTTCAGGATATCCTCAAGGATTTGGCCAGGGAGGACGAGTATGCCTTCCGGCGTGCGTTTGTGCCCTACAAGTCCGCAGACCACGATGAGGCCATTAACCAGTTCGACGATCAGACCCTCCGGGTATTTCAGTATGTCCACCGCCATGGCACCCCGGAGACCCGTCAGACAATCGAACAGCTGAATGTTCTGCCGAAGCTTGCCAACACCGGCTACGAGGACACAGGCTATGATGGGGGCTCGCCTACCAACAAATAACTACGCGCCTGCCCGAAACTTTATGTGTGCTAATACGCGGCGGACGTCAAAATGTTTCTGCAAAACTGGCCGCGAGCTGCTTTTCTTCCATTTCAGGACCCGGACTCCCCGGCATTCATCCAGAGGGACCGGGTCTTATTTTTTTGCTTCCAGGGCTCTACATGGGTTAAAATATAATTATGAACCAGTCACAAATCATGAATACCGGGAGAGTCTCAGTGGAAGAAAACGATAGTACACAGGTTACGCTGAATCAGTTGCAGGTACATGTCAAGGATTTGCAGAAGTGGCAAATGAGCGAAGACTTCGCCAAGCAGATGGAAAGCTTCAAAGCGCTGCCGGCGCTCTACCGCCATGCACTGAATGAGCTTGAGAATAAGATTGATATCATCAAGACGGAATGGCAGGTGCGCGACGGTTTCAGTCCGATTGAGCATGTCAAGTGCCGGATCAAGGAGCCCAAGAGCATTCTGCAGAAGATGGAACGCAAAGGGCATGAATTCACACTGGACAATATGGAGCAGCACATTCATGATATCGCAGGCATGCGGATCGTCTGCGCCTTTGTAAAGGATATCTACCGTCTGGTCGACCATTTGTGTGCACGCGAAGACATGCGGGTGCTGGAGATCAAGGATTATATTGCCCACCCCAAACCCAATGGCTATCAAAGTCTGCATCTCATTGTAGCCATGCCGCTGGTGCTGCTGGAGGGAACCCGCTGGGTGAAGGCCGAAATTCAGCTGCGCACGCTTGCGATGGATTTCTGGGCCAGCATGGAGCATATTCTATATTATAAATTCGACAAGCAGCTCCCTCCCCATGTCGCCGAGGAATTGAAGGAAGCGGCACGCGCCGCCGATGAACTGGACCAGAAAATGCTCCGCCTCCGCCGGGAGATTCTGGAGCTGGCGGAAGGTCCCTCCACGAAATAAGACCCCTGAACAAAATTAGGACTTATATCATCTAAAAAGGCAGCATATGAACAGCGGGTAACCTGTTCATATGCTGCCTTTCGTATAATTCCGCTTCATGGTCACATCTTACTTAGCCCGGCAGCCCGGCGGGCAGCCGCCTCGGCTACTTCCCGCATGATCAGCGCCAGCCCTTCGGTCGCTCTGGGGGTCTGTGGAAGAAGGGACTTCCAATCCTCTGTTGGCACGGCTACCACTGGAGACACCGGAAACGGCCGGGCTGCGATCTCGTGAAACAGCGGCCCCGGCTGGTGAAGCGAGCCTTCGGCGGCAGCCTCTGCCATCCATTCTCCTGAGGCGACCGCAGGACCCTTGCGCTCCAGCCGGGCAAGCTCCGCAGCTAGTGCACCTGAAGCGTCCGGCACAGCTTCTCCTTCTTCTTCGGTGCCGGCTTCGGCCCACAGGCCAAATACGCCTGCCAGCAGCTCTTCCTTTCCCAGGCCGCGCAACGACAGAGCCAGCAGCGGCTCCTCCGTCAGCCGCTGCGTCAGCAGGGTCTGCAGCCGGGCCTTGTCTGCGGCGTCGAGCTCTTGCCCGAAGACCGCAGAGGCAAGCTCCTCCTCTGCAGGCAGCAGGCCAAGCCCGGCAAGCCTTACGCTCAACTCTCCCTGCAGAAGTCCATACAGCTCTCCCGGATGCGCAGCGAGCTCGCGCAGAACCGTTCTTTTCCGTTCAGCCGTCCATGGCGGAACTTCCAAAGAAAGAACCGCTGCGGCTTCCGGCTCCTGTACGGCTGATGCTGCTTTTCGCACACCCTGCAGTTCCGGCGTTGACCCGGACCCCTGAAGACTTCTTGCTTTTACCCTACCGGGCTGGATGTCCAGCCGAAGCTCAAGCCCTCCGCTCATTGCTGATTCCTCCTTTATTTCGTCCGTATCCGCTACATCCAGTCCTGCCCTTGCAGCTCAATGAGCTCTTTAAGTTCATGATTCGACATCTCGGTCAGCCAGTTTTCGCCGGAGCCGACGACCTGCTCTGAGAGATTCTTTTTACGTTCGATCAGCTCATCAATTCTCTCTTCAAGGGTTCCCTGGCAGATCAGCTTATGCACCTGCACATTTTTGTGCTGCCCGATCCGAAAAGCCCGGTCGGTCGCCTGATTCTCGACTGCCGGATTCCACCAGCGGTCATAATGCAGCACGTGGTTGGCCCGGGTCAGATTCAGCCCGACACCACCGGCTTTGAGCGAGAGAACGAAGAAGGCAGGGCCTTCCCCCTCTTGAAAAGCATGCACCATCTCATCGCGTTCCCGCTTAGGGACCCCGCCATGCAGAAAGAGCGGTGCTTTGCCATACCGTCTGGCCAGCCTGCTGACCAACAGCTCGCCCATCGCCACATATTGGGTAAAGATGAGTGCCGATTCTCCAAGCTCAGCGATACTGTCCAGCACCTCGAACATGACGTCCATTTTGCCCGAAGCCTCACTGCGTTGTCCCCGCCCCTCATCCTTGCGGAACAGCTGCGGATGATCACAAATCTGCTTCAGCTTGGTCAGAGAGGACAGCACCAGACCCCGGCGGGCCATACCCGAGCGCTCTCCGATTACGCCCAGCATTTCATTGACTACTCCCTGATACAACGCTGCCTGAGTTTCTGTGAGCGCACAGTACTGCTTCAGCTCCAGCTTCTCCGGCAGATCCTTGGAGATATCCGGATCACTCTTCAGACGCCGCAGCAGGAAAGGCGACACGAGGCGGTGCAGCTCGCGCAGCCGCTCTCCTCCTTCTCCGGAAACATAACGCTGGCGGAACGAATGGTACGTTCCCAGGTATCCCGGATTCAGGAAGTGAAAGATAGACCATAGCTCGCCCAGTCTGTTCTCTACGGGAGTACCCGTCATAGCAATGCGGTGAGGCGCCGACAGCTTCATCACGCTCTGTGCCTGCTTGGTACGATGATTCTTGATGTATTGCGCCTCGTCCAGGACCACCGTTGACCACCTTACACCTGCCAAATCCTCACTGTCCCGTCCGGCGAGATGATACGTGGTCAAGACGATTTCGTGACTGGCCGCAAGCTGGGCGAAGCCTTCGCCGCGAATCCGGCGCCCCCCATGATGAATGTGCACCCGTAGTGAAGGCGCGAAACGCTGCAGTTCCCGCTGCCAATTCCCCAGCAGGGAAGTCGGACATAGAATAAGCACAGGCTCGTGTTTTTGTTCCGGCTCCGCAGTGAGCGCGCGATCCAGCAAACAGGTAATCACCTGGACCGTCTTTCCCAGTCCCATGTCATCCGCCAGACAGACCCCGAAGCCTAACCCGCTCAGCGAGGCCAGCCACTGAAACCCGCGTTCCTGGTATGGTCTGAGCGTTCCGTGTAAATCGGGAGGGACCGGACGCAGCGGGAGATGCCGCAGCATGTCGCCCTGCATAAGCGAAGCCAGCAGACCGGTGGTTTCCATTCCGGTCACCGACATCCCCTTCCACAGCCGTTCCTCGCCTGCTTCGGCTTCCAGACGCATCCAGTCTGCTGCCGACATTTCTCCGCTTTCATTACGCTTCATATATCTGAGCACCTGGCGGAGCTCCTTCGGATCAATCTCAATCCATTCCCCGCGGAACCGTACAAAAGGTACGCCAGCCTCCACCAATGCGTTCAGTTCGTCCTCAGTGACATCCGAATCCCCCAGCGAAGCTTCTATGCGGAAGGAAATCAGCTGTTCCATGCCCAGTGCAGCCTGGGCGGGGCCGTCGATTCCGCCAGCCGGCGGCTGCATCTTCATCTTCATTCCGATCCGCCGCCGGCCCTCACGGCTCCAGCGGGACGGCATTTGCACAGTAATGCCCCGCTCACGCAGCGGCTGTACACTTTCCTTCAGGAACAAATAGAGCTGTTCCGGCGTTAGCTTCACACTGTCCGGAGCAGGTACGGTCAGCGCCCGCTGAATGTCCGGCGACAGCTTGCCTGCCCGGCCCAGTGCGGACAGCAGCTGCTGCTGAATATTACGGTACCGCTTGCCCCAGAGCGTGAATTCGCGTTCACGGCTGCTCCAGATTGCCGCGGCTGGTAGCCAGAATTCCCCCTCTTCCCGGCTCTCCACCCAGAAGGACAACCGCCAATCCTCGTTCTCGTCCGCGGGCGGCTCCAGACGCAGCCCCAGGCTGAGCTGTCCGCTGCGTGCTTCTTCTGTCTCCGCATGCGGCACTTCGTTGCCGGCGGTTCCGTTCACTGCAGCCAGAAGCTCCGTCACTTCGGCTTGTGTTCCCTGTACCGGGATATCGCGGCTACCCGTGAGCAGGCTGTTCCACCACAGCTCTGTCAAAGGGGAGTAGCCGCGCCGGTAGTTCGCCTTGTACGGTGCAAGCTTCACTTCGTTCTGTGCAACAACCCGCTTGATCTCCGCAGTCATTACCGACTGCAGGAAGGAATAGAGCACATATGCACCGGCATCTTCACGGGAAGACAGGTCGCCTTCCTCTGCCACATGCGTTCCGAGCGCCAGCACCGGCATAGATGCCGCCATTTGCAGGAACAGCTCCCTGTCTGCCTCCTGCCGGAAGGCCGGAGACCAGGCAGCCGACGCCGCCTGTTCTCCTCCGCGGCGGCGGGAGCCTAACGGCCGGGGCGGCAGCGCCCCCGGCACAATACCGCCTGTGCCCATCAGCTCCAGCGCGAAGCGGGCGGCGGCAGCCCAATAGCGCAGCTCCCCGCCCGGCTCCAGGCCCTGGCTGCGGCATAGCTGCTCGTCCCAGCCGAGCAGCAGCTCGAAGGCATCCTTCGGCGCGAGGGCCAACCCCTCAAGCGTCCGCCCCGGCAAGCCGCGCCGCGTGGTTCTCCCTTCCGCAGAGGCGGCAACCGGATATTTCACCTCCGTGAGCCTCAGTGCAGCACCCGCAAAAGGACGCCAGCCGCTCCGAAGCTCCAGCCGTTTGACCACACGCGTCCATGCGTCTACCTTGGGCTCCGAAGTTTCGCCAGAGAAGCAGAAAAATACGTCCCCTAACCATATTGCATACAGATGCTTAATCATTGATGATCTCCATTCTTTTTGAGCAAACAGAAAGAGCCAGTCTGCCCCCCATCAGGAAGACTGAATCCTTCTCCGCAAGAAATATAGTTACAGGTAACCGGAGAGTCTGAATGAACGGCCCTCGGATTGCCAAATGTTTTTTTCTTCATCCCTTCATCTTATACGAAAAAGGAGATATTTAAAAACCTTTCTGCACTTTTTTCTGCAGATTTATCTGCTTTTTGCGGATTTACCCACTCATTATGGTAGCCAATCCCTCTTCATCCACCCAATCCATGCCAAAAAACCGCTAAATAGCGGTTGATTTAGCGGTTCCCCTCGTTTGTCCGAACATGGTTGCAACCTGCCCATTCCTGCTCGCAGAGTAACCCTATGCTTCCTCTAGTCATTCCGGATCACGTTGAACCAAGCGGCAAAACCAAGTGGAATAAGTAAACCTAATTATTCCCCCTACCACTCCCCACAATCGCTAGTGGGAAAAAGTAGACCTAATCTGACCGATTCGCACCCTCTCAGATGAATTCACTTAGATTAAGTTTACTAATTCCCACTAATACCTTTTACAAAGCGCCTTTGAGCCCATTTAAGTTCACTAATTCCACTTCACTACCCGCTGCCCCCTAACTCTCTCCCCCCTTATCTCCAACGAAGGAAATCCAGGCTTTCCCAAGAAGTAAGAAGCCCACCCTTCAAGGTGGCCCAATGGCCTGGACCTGCATATTTTACATCCTAAAGGTCCGACTATCAGCAAGTCTTTTCCTGCCCTCGCAGTCTTTCCTATCAGCAGTCCTCCCGATTCCTTCTTATCAGCCTTCTCTACTCCTTCGCTGCCTGAATACGCAGCTCCCCGCCATCCGGATCATCGTTCACCTGGATTAGAAGCGCGCCATTTCCGCCGTTGCGTGCCCAGCCCGTCCGGCCCTCCTCCAGCTGTTCCAGACTGATTTCGGCAAGCCCGTCTACAGAAGCTGCAGTGAATTCCGGATAGCATAGCGCAAAGCGCAGCATTTCCCTTCGCGGCGCGTACTCGCGGACCGTATAGGTCCAGCCCAGGCGCAGTTCACCCTCTTCTCCCTCCGCATGGACGCTGATCTCCGAATAGAGCCCTTCCTTATAGTTGAAGCTATGTCCGTCGTCCTCATAGAGGGAAAAGGAGGCCAGGAACCCATCCCGCGCCCGGGCACCATATAGATGAAAGATCATCGTCTCGGCCGTATTCTCCAGCGCATACTGCTTAAGCGGTCCTTCGGCCACAAAGGTCCCTGCCTTGATGTACATCGGCATAATCCGCAGCGGGGCAGCAGCCAAAATATGCTGCCCGCCCTCGGTAACCTCTCCGTCCCAATAGTCGATCCACAGCCCCTCCGGCAGATAGACGGAGCGGTGGTCCGTGTCCGGCCGGTACACTGGAGCAATCACCACATTCTCCCCAAGCAGGAACTGGTCACACAGATTCGTCACATGCGGATCACGCGGGTATTCCAGAATCAGCGGGCGGATCACGGGCAGGCCCGTCATTTCAGCTTCATGGAAAAGATTATAGATATGCGGCATCCAGCGGTAGCGCAGTCCGATGAACTCCCGCAGAATCGCCTCCACCTCTTCCCCGAATGACCAGGGCTCCTGGCGCAGCGTGCCGATGGAAGAGTGATTGCGGCAATACGGGAAAAAGACCCCCATCTGCGTCCAGCGCACCAGCAGCTGGGCAGAGGTATGGTGGGCAAACCCTCCGATGTCCGGCCCCGAGAAAGCGAGACCGGACAGCCCCATATTGAGTACCATCGGCATGGCCATCGCCATATGCTCCCAGAAGCTGCGGTTATCCCCGGTCCACACAGCGGCATAGCGCTGAATTCCCGCATACCCGGCCCGTGTCAGTACAAAAGGACGTTCGCCGCCCATATGCTCCGCCAGTCCTTCATACGTAGCCTTAGACATCATCATTCCGTACAGATTGTGGTATTCCTCGTGCGTGACCGGACGGCCATTGTTGAAATGCATCACATCAAGGTCCATGGTCTTCGACTCATTGAACACCGCAGGCTCGTTCATATCATTCCAGATGCCCTGAATGCCCAGGTCGGTATAGTATTTGTGCAGATCGCCCCACCACTCGGCAGTGCGGACATCACTGAAATCGGGAAACGCGCTGATCCCTGGCCAGACCTCGCCGAAGAAGATGTCACCCTCCAGGAAACGGCAAAAATGTTTTTCCAGCACCCCTTGCTTATATATTTCATAGTTGGGGTCTTTTTTGACACCGGGATCTACAATCGGCACAATCCGCACCCCCAGCTCGCCCAGCTCGGCAATCATCTTCTCAGGTTCGGGGAAATTGACCGGATCGAAGGTGAACACCCGGTATTCATCCATATAGTGGATATCGAGATAAATGACATCGCATGGAATGTTCTTTTCGCGGAAAGTCCGGGCGAGCTGAAGCACCTCCTGCTGATTCATATAGCTGTAGCGTGATTGGTGATAGCCAATAGCCCATTTGGGCGGCAGTGCAATCCGGCCGGTCAGTGAGGTGTATCTTTTGACCACATCCTTCATATCAGGACCGTTGATAAAATAGACATCATAGGCCCCCGTAGAACAGCCGATGGTAAACGCCACCCCGTGCGAGCGCATGTCAAAATCGCTCCGGCCCGTATTGTCCAGGAAAAGGCCATAAGACAGCTCGCCATGCACATGAATGAGCAGCGGAATGGACTCATATAGAGCTTCAATTTCCGGCAAATGGGGGGCAAAAACGTCGGTGTTCCAGTTGGTGTAGCGTTCCCCGCGCTTGTCGAGAAAGCTTGCCTTCTCCCCCAGCCCGTAAAAGTGGGAGTCCGGCTGCATATCATATTCAGCGTGGCTCGCGCCGCGCGGATTCCAGCTCGTCAGATTCTGCTGCATAACAATCTCTCCGTCCATGTTCTCCACACGCAGCAGCAGGGACGTTTTCTCAATGATCAGCTTGATTGCACTGGTCGTAAAGGTCAGTTGATCGTTATTCTCCTCCACAGGGAACAAGTGCGGGATACAGCTCTCGGCCAGCACCGCCGGAGTCGTCGTCAGATCAGGCACCTTGTCCCGAAACACCTTCATCCGGAATATTTCGTCATTCAAAAAGACAAAAACAATGCCTCCGCGTTCTCCCTGGACAATGTATATATTCTCAGAGCGTTCCCAGGATACCAAGCTTCCAGGTGTATTCCAGGTCTCCTTCATAACCAGCGGACCCATTTTCTCGGGACGAATCGCTTCACTGCTCTCCATGCTTGCTTTCCCCCTTCGGCTGTTGCGGCTTTTACTTTAATACATATTACCCAGCGTTACCGGACTGCTATCCGAAAACTTTATGACCCTCTGGTCATTTTTTGCCAAAAATGGTCTTATCAGCTGTGAATGCGGGTATATTCTATGTAGACGCCAGCTTCAGCACTAAATAATCAGGGTTAGGGAGTGAATGAAAATGATTCGAAACAATTCTTATAAATGGTGGAATCTGCTGTTCTTCCTTGGTGTACTCGTCGTAAATACCCTATCGGTGACCCTCCCGCTTGGCGGGAACAGCACCAGTGAAATTTCGGACAGGTATCACACCTTGCTGACACCTGCCGGCTATGCCTTTTCCATCTGGTCATTGATCTATCTGCTGCTCGCCGGCTTCATCGTCTATCCATTCCGGCAGGGTACCAGCTCCCGGGATTCCGTACGGCCGATCAGCATCTGGTTTGTGCTTAGCTGCATCTTTAATATGGGCTGGCTGTTCCTCTGGCAATATCTCTATATTGAACTGTCCCTCGCGGTTATGTTGCTGATGCTGATTACACTGATTGTCATCTACCGCAAAACCCGCAGCATCACGAGCCCCACTCCAGGGGAACAATGGCTGGTCAAGCTGCCGTTCAGCCTCTATCTGGGCTGGATCTCCGTTGCCACTATTGTCAATGTTAGTGTCGTCCTGGAAAAGAACCAGTGGGACGGCTTCGGGTTAAGTGATTCCACCTGGGCCGTAATTATGCTCTGTGTCGGCACTTTGCTCGCTGTTATTGTCAGTTTCCCTTACCGGGACAGGATCTATCCGCTGGTCTTCGTGTGGGCCTTCATCGCCATTGCCCTGGAGCATAAAGATACCGGCAGTGTGTTTATTACGGGGCTAGTCGCTGCCGGCTTACTGCTGCTCTACAGCACTTGGCTGCTGCTGACACCACGCCGGAGTAAATTTTGAGGTCATTCTTATCTGTTCAAACTTATCTGTTCAAAAAAAATCCCTGAGTGCTTCCAAGGTACGGAAACACTCAGGGACTCTCATAACCCTTAGGCTTATTTCTTCCGGGCTACCGCTTCAATCTCTACAAGTCCATCCTTTGGCAGACGTGCAACTTCAACAGCGCTGCGTGCCGGATATGGCTCCGTGAAGAATGTGCTGTACACTTCGTTTACAGCCGCAAAATCATTCATGTCCTTTAGGTACACGGTCGTCTTCACTACATGCTCAAGGGATGCGCCAGCCTCTTCGAGGATCGCCTTCACATTGCTTAGCGATTGACGGGCCTGCTCCTCTACACCTTCTGCCAGAGCCCCTGTTTCCGGGTTCAGACCCAGTTGACCCGAAGTGTATACCCAGTTCCCGGCCATGATCGCCTGACTGTAAGGGCCGATTGCGCCTGGGGCTTTTGCGGTTGCCACCTGTTTTTTGCTCATGTTCTCCTCCTGTTTGCTGTACAAGACAGTGATCTCTCTATGTACGTATGATTTATGTCCCATTGTACGTCCTGAGCCAAGCTTATTGCAAACCTCAGGCCTCCACTTTTCCAATTACATGAATGACTTCGTTGGTATAGACATGAACACCGCGCGTATCGGCAAGGGCGATGTTCATCATTGCTCTAGCCACCTTCGCTGCGGGTATTGCCCGGTACTTGGCTGCATGTCCGACCATGGCAAAGTCCAGTGCCTTCATCACAACGGCGGCTGCCCGTTCACCGGGCCTGGATTCCTCACGTTCTCCCAGCAGAAGGGAAGGGCGAAACAGATGGAGTCCCTGAAAACCGGCAGCAATCAGCCCCTCCTCCACTTTCCCTTTGGTGCGGGAATAGAAATTGCGCGATTTGACGCTTGCCCCCATCGATGAAACCGCCAGAAACTGCTTCACGCCGCTTGCTTTGGCCAGTGACGCGGCAGCAAGCGGATATTCCAGATCCACTCGTTCGAACTGCTCCTGCGAGCCAGCTGTCTTGATGGTTGTTCCAAGACAGCAGAAGACAGCAGAAGCACCGGCAAACTGTTCCTTGTACTGTGCGAGCTGCTCCCAGTCGATGATAACCTGCTTCAGTCCGGGATGCTGAAGCTTCATCGGATGGCGCACCAGCACACGCACTTCCTCCCAACCCCCATTCAGCAGATCTTCCGTAAGCGCACGGCCTACAAGACCCGTAGCCCCCAGCACTACTGCAATTCTCGTCATTGAATGGTCTCCTTTCATCCGAAATAAGAGGAAGACCTGGCCATCCTCTGCAGTTAGTCTTTCAGAATACGCCGGCCCAGCAGCAGTGCGAGAAGAAGCATCAACGTCCCTACGATAATCTGCATCCCGTATACCTGCATCCATTGCGGCCATTCTTGTATCCACTCATAAATCCGCCCTCCGATAAGCGGTCCAAAAAACGCAGCGAGTCCAGTCAGAGCCGCATACATCGCCATATACATTGGCCGCTCTTTCTTTGGTGTATCGCCAATGATGAAGTTAAAGGCCAGTTGGTTGAAGCCTCCTACTCCCACACCGAACACAATATGGGCGGCGAACAGCACCAGCAGCATCGGCATTACAGACAGCAGCCCCCAGAGCAACGAGGATATGGCAATGATCGGCAATGTCCAGAGCAGCAGCCGCTTATTGCTGTACTTGGCGTTCAGATTCCCCCACACATAGAAGCTTGCCATCATAAAGATCGTCTGTGAGACGTTCAGCAGGGACAAGGTCTCATAATTGATATTCAGCAGCTGCAGCATGACATAGGAATAGAGCGGCACTGTCAGGTTCTGCAGCAGCAGCCATGCGGACAGGAACAGCGTAGATTTCATGAACAACGTGTCATGCAGCGGTTTCTTGAGCATCGGCAGAAAGTCCTTCTCTTCCGATTTCTCAAACGGTACGTCCGGATAGAAAAAGAACACAATGATATTAGAGATGGAAAAAATCCAGACCACAATATACAGAATCAGAAACCCGTGCCCTCCCGGATAACGGTCTAGTACAATGCCTCCGCCATACATCACAAGACTTCCCAGGGCATTCAGAAACGTATTGCGGATTCCAAAGTAACGGCCCCTCACCCGTGCGGGAACAAGGTCACTGATCACAGAACTCCACAAAACACCACCGGCTGTATTGGCAATGAATGCAATCGTATATAATACGATAAATGCGGTGACCCAGTGCTCTTGAGGAAAAATAAACGGAACGAGCCCCGTGGAGCCCCAGAGCAGCCTATGTAAGCCGATAAAGGTTACCATGGCCCATTTGCGGCTCGGCAGCTTTTGAATCAGAAAAGCCACACCTATCTGCGCTACATTAACCAGTGTAGTAAGTGCAATCACAAAACCTATCTGGCTGGAGCTGGCTCCTAGATATAACAGAAAGCCTGTCAGAAACTGCCCTTGGAGCAGCACCTGAAATATCGTTGATGGTATCCCCTCAAACGTTGCGATCTGCAGATTCTTACGATGTACTGAGGCTTTGCGGAGAACTTTTGGACGTGAACCGCCAAGCCTGTTTCTCATGATGTTCATGGGGGTGATAACACTCCTTTGATGCGGCTTTTGCTTCATTCTACTCCGCATCAAGCTCCTGTCAATACGCCAAAATCACAAATAAAGTTGGACTTCCAAGCACCTTCTTGCCCGGACGATCACAGTGGCAAATATAGGGAAAAGAGGCTGCCTTGTTCCTCCTTGCTGGATAGTGTAATGTAGCCGCCCAGGAGCTTAGCCAGATCATTGCTGATGGACAGACCGAGGCCCGTCCCTCCATACTTGCGGCTGATGCTGCTGTCCGCCTGCTGAAAGGCCTCAAAGATTACCGTATGCTTGTCGGCGGCGATTCCAATTCCGCTGTCTTGTACATCAAAGACCACCCAGCGCTTCAGGGCTTGCCCTTCTGAACGTTCTATCATTCGAACATTCAGCGATACAAAGCCGTTCAAAGTGAACTTAAACGCATTGGATAACAGATTACGGAGAATCTGCTGCACCCGCTGGGGATCGGAATGAATTACCGCGGGGACGTCCTCGCTAAGGTTAATATTGAATTCCAATCCTTTTTTTCTGGCCACCACAGTAAACTGAAGCGCGAGCAATTCCGGAATCTCGCTGACATTCAACTCCTCGTTAACCACATCCAGCTTGCCCGCCTCTACCTTGGAGAGATCCAGAATATCATTAATCAGCGCCAGCAGATCTCCGCCGGACCGGTGAATGATCAAGCCATATTCGGTGATCTCCTCCGGGGTGAGCTGTTGATCATTTTCTTCAATAATCTGCGATAAATTAATGATGCTGTTGAGAGGTGTTCGCAGTTCATGGGACATATTAGCCAAAAACTCCGATTTGAATTGGGAGGCCAGCATCAGCTGCTTGGCCCTTTCCTCCAGCACGATCTTATTCTTGTGCAGCTCTTCCGCCTGTGCGGAGAGCAGTTTGTTCGCCCTTACTACCTGGCCGGTGCGCTGCAGATCAAGCTGGAAATCACGGATGATCAGCGAAAACAGCATACTGAGAACAATCCCGGCAGGCAGTGTGATAGGCATAATTTCCGTTATGTACACCCGATCCGGTATCACTCCAAAAACAATGATATTCACCGCATTCATCAGATTCACAACCAGAATGATAAGGAGACCCTTACCCACAATCGTAACCGTGGTGCGGCGCACCCAGTAGCTGAGCCCGGCACAGACGAAGCCCAGAATCGATAAATTCAGCACGCCTGCTACCGCCGCCTCGTTCATCCCGAAGATGAGACGGGTCAAGCCTATGCCAACACCGATGATAATTAGAATAAAGGGCTGGGGAAATGCAAGCGTAGAAATAATCAGCGGCACAAACCTCAAATCAAAGATGGCGTTCTCATGCAGTCTGTAGCCAAACAATATCGTGATCCAACCGGCAAAGATGGAAAGCACGACCCAGCTTGCCTTTTTGACAGTCTCTGGAGCATGAGAAATAGTATGCTTATATATTAAATTCGCCAGATAAGCGACAGTAATCAGCAGAGCTGTGTTCATAAAAAAAATCTTCAAGTATTCCATAGCACCACTCCTTCAACGCTTACAAATATGTAATTCTTATCAATCATAGTACCATAATAGTAGGATCAACACATGAAATTACAGTCCCATTAATACCTGCGAACCAGGCCCAAATCCTTCTCCGATATATGCCTTTCTGCATAAGAAGAGCGCAAATCAGATACGATTTGCGCTCTTCTTATGCTGCGGAAACCAGGGCCTTATAGAACTCCAGCGGCTTTTCAAGCTCTGGCCTCCGCTCTGCTCATGCAATATGATTACAGGCTCCTCTTTCAGGTCACATTCCTCAGGTGTCCATGTCTCAACATCCGGAAGCATATAGTACCGGGGATGAAAGCTGCAGAACATCTCTCCCTGCTGTGTAAGTACCCGATCAGCGTTGATCTCGATAATTCTGCCGGTTACGACATGGGATTTATACATAGACATCGCCTCTCCTGTTTATGTGATTATCCTGTTTTGAGGGTGTGTTATATTAGTGGCGGATGGATTGCTCCCAGCTGCGGTATTCCGCTTCCGCATCATCTTTGGTATGGCCATAACGTTCCTGAAGTTTGCCTACCAGCTTATCCTTCTCACCGTCGATAACATCAAGATCATCATCTGTAAGTTGTCCCCATTGTTTCTTGGCCTCACCTTTAAGCTGCATCCACTTTCCCTTGATTACATTACTATCCATTACATGCTCATCTCCTTAGGTGCCTTTTTAGTATGACCAGAGGCTCATGTCTTACAAAATCATTACCCCTGATCCTTAAAAATGAATCTAATCCCGGCCGCAGAAAAGAACAGCAACCCCCGTCGGTTTCTGTCACATAATAGTCCTTTAAACTAGTATCTTAGTATTTTAAAATTTGATATAATTCAACTGTCAATAAAAAAGTTTATCTTTAAGTGATTATTTTCACATGTATTATGTCCTGCTTATGCTAGAATGCCATCGAAGATGAAACGAGATAATTAAATTTTTTTCTATTATACGCCGATATATGTCATAAGGCTGCTACAAAAAGGGTCTTTGGACGGATTCAAAAGTGATAAATGTC